>NZ_JBMFLX010000004.1:0-47469 GCF_049970975.1 Infirmifilum sp.
CGATGTAGGCGCGGCAGATATGGACACGCCTAGAAGTAATACGCTCATCAAGAATACATAGACCACTATCCTATTCATCCTACCCAGGTTTAAACGCTAGCATATCGCGTATAAATGTTTTAGTGAGAATTGAAAGCTCTCTTCAACCTATGTATCTCCGTTTTCTATAAACTGGAGATTTATAAAAAGCAATGTATGAACCCCTGACTTATTAAAAATGTTCAAGCTAAGGACTTCTCTATGCAAGAATGTTGAAAGAATGTTATCGGTGTAACAACAAGGGATTTTCCTGTTAGGCATTAAATATAATGAGAATTCTTTAAGGTGTGGTACAGGAAAGCCTTTAGCTTGAAAAGTCAGTTTTTATTAACTGTGACGTTTCCAGGGGTAGAACAACGTAAAGGAATAGATCGACAACAAGTATGGAGAGTATCCCAAGTAATCCTAGGCCAAGTAACGTTTCTCGCTGGAAGGCTGGGAGATTAGATGCTATTAGGGTTAGAGGCCATAATGCGTTGAATGCTCCGTGCAGTGAAGCCGCTGGTAAGACGCTTTTCGCATGACTTGTGAATAGTAGGAGTGGATATGTGAGAACTATGCCGAGAGGGATAAAGAACAGGAGCCCAAATATTCTACTAGCAGGGTAATTGTATCCTAGTAAGAGGATTGCAGGTGCATGCCACAATGCCCAAATCGTACCGATTATTATAGTGTTTTTAAGGTTAGGTGTGTAACCGAGTTGCTGGTACAGGTATCCCCTCCAGCCGATTTCTTCTCCAAGGGCGAAAAACGCGTTAATGGTTATGGCTGCTATATATGCATTGACTGTTACGGTCGAATACGCGATCTTTTCAGCAAGGTCTCGTAGATCTCCCTCCGTTAATTGCGGGAGCTGGCTTCCCAGGACTTCTCGTATTTTGTTTACATAAGAATTGAAGTCGAAGAGCCCTAGTGGCTCAGCTATACCGATGTAGACCCCAAGAGCAACATATACAAATAAGGGAGCAGCTAGGAAAAGAATAATGGATCTCTTGTGTATTGCCAAATGGCTCTTTAACGTCGACCACGCATTCTCACCGAGAACCCTGAGAGAGATAATGGTTGCTATAGTGACAATCCACATTCTGGAAAAAGCCCACAAGTTAAGTGCGAGACGGTGCTCATAGCCTTTCGTCGCAAAAAGAATGAAGTCGACTAGAAAAGCGAGGAGATAGGCTAGAAGAGTGAATAGTAAAACCCTCTTGAACGTCGTATTATCCATAAGTGATTCATGTATGCGTGTCCTGTATAAGGAAATATATTGCTTTCCCTGGGTTATTGAAAGATATAGTTTCTGTAAAACGAAAAGTTTAAAAATCTCTCGTTTATCATACGTGTCGGCAGGTGGTCTAATTTAATGAGTTGACTCAAAGCTTCCTTCTCGAGCGGAAGCCGATCAACCGAGGTTATAGTTCGACCCGCGCGTTCCCGTGACGCTGAGTGCATATTTCGTATTCACCTGAAATCGCTTGAGGGGCTCGACGAGGAAGACCTCGAGTGGTTCAAGGCCATGATTGGCGTTCGTTCGAGACGACGGAAAGTCCTAGTGGCAGAGGTTAACGGGAGGGTCGTAGGCTTCATAATTGCCTACAAGTACAGGGAGCTTGCTTATATTGACAGTCTAGCTGTGGATCCAGATTACAGGGACATGGGTATCGGGGGCAAGCTCATTCAGGCCGTGGAGGAGCTCTTAAAGCGAGAGGATGTTGAGAGAGTCGCGTTGAGCGTTAAGGAGGGCAACCTTAGGGCCTTGGACTTCTATCTTAAGAGAGGCTATAATGTGAAAGGAGTCATCTTGTTCCTCGCGGCAGATCCCTCACGTCTAGTCGAGATGCCTATGAATGCTTTTACACTAAAGCTTAAGAAGGCTTCCTCTATAAGGAGGCTTAAAAGCTTCAAGCCTACAACTTGGTGGAGCACGCTTACCGAGCCTGTAGACAGGATGGTGTATAAGAGGTACTCAACTGGTGAGAAGGCCCTGCTTGTTTACAGGGGTACCCGTGTAAAAGGGCTTGCAGAGTTCTCCATGGACGACGAGCTCTTCATAGACTATGTAGCTCTTTCTTCATATAGTTCTATCGACGCACTATGGGCCCTCCTTAACGGGTTACGCTCTATAGCGCTTCAATCTGATATCCATCTTATAACGATACCCGTTGACTCTACTAAGGAGAAAATTGTAGAAGAGCTCTACAAGGCTGGTTTCCGCGCACACAAGACAGAATATCTATTGGAAAAAGATCTTGGCGATGGCGGGCGTTAGAGAACACGAGTTATTTTTGTTCTACGAGGGAAAGTTATTAGATATGAAAGGTACTGTTCATTTTTGGCTGATTGCACTTAAAGCTGCCATGTGTAGTGGGTAAACTATTGGTGATGCGGTTAGAAGTGGGTGAGTCGCGTACTGTAGCTTTACGATGTCATAGGCTGTGAGGTTGCTCTGGATTGCAGCCGCTGCATAGTTAATCATCTCGCCAACGGATTCGGGCCCTGCAATTTGAACTCCTACAAGTCGTAGATCACCCTTCGAGAAGAGTGCTTTAAACTTTATCTTGTAGACTCCGGGAAGACTAGCTGGGTGTCGGTTGAGTGCCTCCACTGTGACGGCTATCACCTTCAAGCCGAGCTTTTCCGCCGCGCTCTCGGTGAGTCCCGCTGCAGTGAGGGCTGTTCCAGCGATGGTAGTGGAGAAGACTGGCAGTATTCCTTCGCAGCCTTTAGATGGATTTACCCCCGCTATATGCATTGCTGCAACTCTGCCCTCGAAGACTGCTAGGGTTGCAAAGTATGCACGGATGGGTTTCCCGGTGAAAAAGTCTCTTTTCTGGGCTATGTCTCCCACCGCGTAGATGTCAGGGATGTTTGTACGCATGAAGGAGTCCACGATAACGTGTCCCTGCTCGTCCAACTCAATACCGGCCTCTCTGGCTATCTCGGTATTTGGTGTTACTCCTACCCCGATAAGAACAGCGTCTGCATCCAATTGATCACCATTGCTCAGGAGTACCTTTTCAACTTTTCCGTTCCCTAATATCTCCTTTACCCCCGTTTTAAGGTGAAACTTTACTCCCTTAGCCTCTAGATTCTTCCTGGCGATTTCTCCGAACTCCTTGTCAAAGGAAAGGGCCAGAGCCTCGTCTAAAACCTCAACAACGTGTATTTCACGACCCTTTGCCAGGTCATCCGCATACTCCATTCCAACGAATCCCGCACCTATTATCACGATGCGTTTCGCATTCTTTAATACCTCTAGGGCCTGAGCTAGAGGTTCTCCTTCCTTTGATATGAGGACGACGCCCTTCAAGCCTATACCCGGTATGTTTAGCTTCGCGGGGCTTGTTCCCATTGAAAGAACTAGCTTGTCATAGTTGATCTTCCTGCCGCTCGAAGTTAGCACAAACTTCTCTTCTGGGTTAATCTTGACGACTTCGTCTATTAGGAGCTCTGCGCCGGAGCTTGTAAGTATTGAGTCAGGGATAAGGCACCCCTCTAATGATCCTATAGTCTCTACAATGTATGGTACGGAGCAGGGCACGGGTTGTGACTTTGTCCTCCTTATTACTAGGACCTTAAGGTCTGAGCGGAGTGTTTTCAGTGCAAGGGCTGTTGCAAGCCCACCGGCACCTCCACCAACAATTACAACGTCGTATCTTTTAGTTGCCATATGGCATCGTTGGCTTGAGCGTTTTTCCGTATTAAGGCATTTGTTAATACATCATGTTACATATCGCTGAATATACTCCTGTGGGCGAGCATGATTAGAACAGTGATATGTAAGCTTTTACTAACGGCTCATAGGCGAAGCTTATATTTTGGGAGGCTGAATTAGTACAAGAAATAGGTAATGAAGCCAGGAGCTACAGACGTCAGAACCATTGAAGAGTTAGAAAAAACCTTCAGGGGGAGCGAGGAGCTAGCACGGAGGTTAGCCAGAGTCATCCATGAAAGGTTTAACCAGGCAAGGAAAGTACTCGGACTTGACAGCATCAAGATTATGAACTTCTGCGGCACTCACGAGTGGACTATCGTTCATTTTGGCTTGAGAAGCTTGATGCCGAAGGGGCTAGAGCTCGTAGCTGGACCCGGGTGTCCAGTCTGTGTTACACCTTCGAAATACATTGAAGATGCTATAAGGCTGTCACTTGACGGTATCCGCGTCTACACTTATGGAGACACCTACAAGCTTCGCACAATAAATGAGGTACGTGGCGTCACGTCTCTTGAGGAAGCTAAGGCAATGGGTGGTGACGTCAAGCTTGTGTTGAACATCCTTGAAGCTATCAAGGACTCGAGGAATGATGGAAAGGAGGCTGTTTTCCTAGGTATAGGCTTTGAAACGGCTGCTCCAGCATACGCTCAGGCCGTTCTAAGCGGTAAGATGCCCGATAACTTAAAACTTTTAAGCCTGGCTAAGCTGACGCCCCCCGCAATGTTTTACGCTATGGATATTCTCCGCGAAAAGCCACCAGAGCCCCCCGTTATGGGGGTCATCGCACCGGGACATGTGTCGACTATAACAGGTGCTAAGGCATGGGAGCCTGTGGCCGAAAATTACTCTGTGCCCGTTGTGGTCTCAGGGTTTGAGCCCTTGGATGTCCTGTTGTCCATAGCCGAGATCCTCCGGCAAATTATTTCACGAGAAGCGAAGGTGAAGATCGAGTATACGAGGGCGGTCACCTGGAGCGGGGATTTAAAGGCGCAGGCTATGATACATAAAGTATTCGAAACGGTTGACGATGCTTGGAGAGGTATAGGCTTCTTCCCGTTAAGCGGTCTAAGGTTACGCGACTCTTTCGCGAGGATGGATGCTTTCAAGCAGTTCGGGATCAAGGAGATCAGGCCAGAAGAGTGGAGAAAGGACACCCCGCCGGGTTGCAGGTGTGCGGAGGTGACGCTCGGGAAGGCTAAGCCCACAGATTGCCCCATGTTCTTAAAGAAGTGTACACCCGAAAAGCCTTATGGTCCATGCATGGTTTCCCTCGAGGGAACGTGTGCTGTATGGGCGAGGTTTGGTGGTGGGGGAGTAGCAGATGAAATCGCCAGAGAGCTAGGATTGTAAATTTTTAAGACGAATATAGTTTAATGAAAAAATAATATTAGCTTGCTATACATAATTAAAACCAGGAGAAAGGTATTGAGCCTAGCTCAGCCTCCAGAGCCTGTAGAGATAAAGTTGAGAATATCTGAGCTTTACAAGGCTCTAAGTAAAGAGCTCGGCAATAGAGCTCTGGGCTTAGCCGTGTGGAGCGGAAGCATGCTCGCCCGATACCTGTGGGAGTACTGGGGACCAGAGCTTAAAAGGCAAGGAATCTCCTGGCCGCGCTTCCTCTCATTCCTGAAGTCTTATACTGGTCTAATCGCGAGATGGGCTATAGATGGGAGCCTCTCCTGGGAACAGCTTACTGAACAGGTAGCGGAAGGTCTGAGAGGGAGTAGGAGAGTGGGGTTGGATAGGTACTTTTCCCAGCCTTGATTGCTAAAGCTATACTTTTTTGACGAAGCTTACGATCAGCTGGTCATAAGTGTCAGGAGTATATATATCTACGAGCGAGCCGCTCTGCATCCTAGCCACTCTGTCACAATACCATATTAGCTCAAGGTTGTGAGTAACCATTACAATGGTTATGCCGTACTCCTGGTTTAATTTCCTGAAGACATCCATGATTACCTGAGAGTTCCTCGCGTCTAGGTTCCCCGTGGGCTCGTCCGCGAGAAGTATCCTAGGCCTTCCGACTATAGCTCTGGCTATGGCCACTCGCTGCTGCTCTCCCCCACTCAACTGGGTAGGGTATTTAAGCGCAGCGCTCTCAAGACCCACCATTCTCAAGGCTTCTAGAGCCATTTTCCTCCTCTCATCCCTCGGGATTCCTTTTTTAATTAAGGGCAGTTCGACGTTCTCGATCACTTTCAAGCGGGGAACCAGGTAAAACATCTGGAATACGAAGCCTACGATCTCGTTCCTGTATCGGCTCAGCGACTCATCGCTCCTGAGGCTAGAAATCTCCCTCCCAGCGACTATTATTTTCCCGCTGGTAGGCCGGTCGAGACCCCCTATAAGGTGTAACATGGTGGTTTTTCCGCTACCACTTGGCCCCACTATTGCAAAAAACTCTCCTTGTCTCACGCTCATTGAAACATCGTTTACTGCAATTACGGGGCCTGAGGCGCTATTGTATATTTTGGATACATGCTCAAGGATAATTATCTCACTCATACCTGAGCGCCTCCACAGGGTTAAGGGAAGCCCCTCTACGTGAAGGGATATATGCTGCGAGCGCGTTCATGAAGAGAGGTAGAAGTGACGAGAGAGCCACGACGCTTGGCGTGAGCGTCAGCCCTATTTGAAGGGTAAACATAGGTATTTTTACAAACATTGAGAGAATCAGGGCAAGTGAGAGACCTATCACTATTCCAATTGCCGATATTATGATAGCCTCGAGAAGGAATATTATGAGCACGTCCAAACTCGTGTAGCCCAGCGCCTTCAATATGCCTATCTCCTTTGTCCTCTGAACAACACTGATTGTTGTGCTGTCAAATATCCAGAGGGCTGTCACACCCATGCCGACAGCCGAGACCAATCCGATGAAAGTCTCAAGGGCTCCTACAAGTGCCGTGAACTGGCTCACCATGGAAGCCGCAGAAATTATATTGGATCCGGGAGGGGCAACCGCCCTAACTTCCTTTGTTATCTGATCCAGCCTTGATAGATCCCCAACCAATATTATAACCGCTGCATAGTTTCTAGTGTTGGAAACATAGGTAAAGTAGGTGGATGGATCCATGTATATATAGGCAGTACCGCTCATATGCCCCACCGAGCCCCCCATCATGCTTGAAGACTGAACCATGAGACCTGAAACCACTAGCTGGATGCTCTTTGACTTGATACGTACCACGAGAGGGGAGCCGACGTCCAGGATCCTTTGCCCCGTATTCGGGTCACTCCAAAGGTTGTATGATACGAGTACGCCTAGCCCGCTCGGCTGTGTAGACCCCTCAGCCACTACTTGACGCATATCTGAGACGCCAAGGAAATCGGGCAGGCGTTGAGGGTCTATAGCCACCAAGGTGACTGGTTGCTCGCCGGAAGATGTGATCGTAACACCGGTAGTAGTTGCAAGTCCAAAGGCGTCCTTCACGCCGGGTATCCTTTTAAAGTAGGCTATGTCCGCGTCGCTGAAACCTCCTGTATACCCGCCTGTCACGATTATACTGTTAGCGGCTATTGTCCTCTGAAGCTGTTCCACAAAGGTTTTCTGAAAGCTCTCGCCTATTCCCAACGCTAGGCTCAGGGCTAGGACAGCTATTGTGACCCCGATTATTGCGCCGATCGCCCTTCCGCGTTTCTCCTTTAGACTTGTGAAAGCCAAATAGAAGTACTCCGAGAATCTCAACTCCCGGCACCCTTCTTTGACCTACGCTTATAAAGGTAAACGCCCAAAGCGACTAATAGGAGGAATAATCCACCTAGGAGCAACGAGGTGGGGTTGGCGGAAGTCCGGGGCGAGCTGGTTGTCGACGCGGAGGGTTTAACTACCTTGACGAAGGACACACGTTCCGCAGAGCCCTTGTTACCATAGGCATCAACGTATGTAACCAGGAATCGAACCTCGTAGTCGCCTTCTTTTAGTGCTTTGAACGAGAAAGGTACGCTCGTCAGAACCTGTGGGTTTAGCTGGCCAAGGTAGGTGTAAAGTGTCCTTGACGAGACGAGGCCTTCACCAGGGTATGCTGAGACGTTTACGGCGTAGACCGGGTAGGTTCCGTCGTTTATGAGGCTCAAGGCAAACACAACGTTAGAGCCCACCTCAACTGTTTGAGGGACAACCTCAATTGACGTGATGGTTACCGACGACCTTTGAAGAATGAATAAGGTGAATGATCCCTGGGTGTAGGTTAGGCCGCTGCCAGGCGTGTTATATATTGCTTGGTAGGATACAGGTGTGCTCGTTGAGGCGGTGCTGGGTACCTCTACCCTTACAGGGAATGTCTTGATCTCACCGGGGTTTAAGTCTCCAATCCCCAGTACGGAGGGTGTAATTGCCAAGGGAGATCCCTGAAGGTTGAGTATGACCTGCAGGTTTTTCGCGGTGATCGAGCCGAGATTTACCACCCTTAGCGTTATCTTGTTTGTCGCCCCGGCGGTAACTGTTGCAGGATCAGGGATCACTATTATGCTCTGACCCTGGGTAGCGTAAAGCGGTATGTTGAAGGTAGACGACCTTGCATTACCCGTACAGTCTACGTATGATAAAGTAACTAATAGCGCTGGAAAGCTGGATTGTGGAACAAGCTGCAAGGGTATACGTATCCTTGAGCCTCCTGCAAGTAAGCCGACATTATAAGATAATGGGACAGTAATGTTTAACAGGGTTACTCCCTGACCATTTATACTCACAGTGACATCTCGCATGTCAGAGATCCCCTGGTTAGCGATCTCTATCACAGCGCTGTTTATGGTATTCATGTAAACCATTTGAGGACTTACGCTTACTCTCGGATCGGTGAGCCAGCACGCAACAAGCTCCGTGTTTATCAAAGTAGATCCTCCCATCTGGGTGTTCATACCATAAGCGTCATCCCAGCTATCCTGCCAGCTGACAAGTATCCCTACCGGGCAATGAGTCGTAGCGTTCGTACCGTCAACCGTGAAGGTTGCTATCTTTGTCGTGCCAGGCCTCCAAGACCCTAATAGGACTGGCTGACCTGAAAGCACAGAGGCGTTACACTGTGGCTGAAGTGAAATGCTTGAGCCTAAAAGGGTATACCTACCGTAATATGTTACGGCGACAGTAACTGTCTTTGTAGTTCCTGAAAAGTCCACTACGCTTATGCTTTCTATCGTGAAGATATAAGTGGCTCCAGTCCTAGTGCTAGATTGTGAAGCTTGAGGAATAGGGGCAGAATATACCCCTTGTACGGCGATAGTTGAGAGGATAATAAGTAGGAATACGGCTGGGCGGCTCACCTTACCCTCCCTGATGATGTTTTTCCTCATATCGGACACCGATACAAGCGACGGTAGATTAATAAATCTTATGGATTTGAAGCCACGTTCTCGAGCTCTTTCATTATCCTCATCAATTTCTCCTTAGCTTCTTTGTTTAGCTTGTTTTGTGCAACGTAATCCTTTAGGAAATCAACATAGCCTTCTATCACTCTGATCACATCCTCTATTGTGGCCGGTTTAATTCCGAGACCACACTCCTCGACTTCAACGAGGCCTTTATCCGTCAAGCTGTATACTTTTTGTCCATTAACAATAGTGTGCTCTATTAGGCCCTCATTTTCGAGTTCACGAAGAAGAGGATAAACACTTCCCGGAGAGGGCCTCCATAATCCACCTGTTATAAGTTCGACTTGGTTTATTATCTCTATCCCGCTCATGGGCCTGTTTCTCAATAGAGTCAAGACTAAAACACGCAAGGGGTTGCGAGCAAACCTGGTCAAATACATGTGCATCGTATATCGGTTTCCGATACCGATACTCATTTAAAAACGTTCACTGGGATAGCTGTTAAGAGTGTAAGGGTGGAGCTGAGTGCTTGCAGTTGAAGCGAGAAACATCTCAAAGACTTTCATAAGCCGTGAGCGTTCCTCATTTTACAGGGGTAGAAAGAAGGTCGTCGAGGCTCTGAAAAATGTCTCGTTTGAGATATCTTCTGGAGAAGTTTTCGGCCTTCTGGGTCCCAACGGAGCCGGTAAGACAACCATGATTAAGATCCTAAGCACGCTCCTATTGCCGGACTCGGGTGAGGCTTACGTCAACGGATACGATGTAGTTCGAGAGCCGGAAAAAGTCCGTGAAAGCATAGGTGTAAGCCTTTACAGTGACCGCGGCTTCTACTGGAAGCTCAGCGGCAGGGAAAACCTCCTCTACTTTGCAAGTCTTTACCATCTTGAGCCCGGCTGGGCTAAAGATAGGGTTGATGAGTTGTTATCTCTACTCGGCCTTGAAGAGGACGCTGACAGACTAGTCGAAGAGTACAGTACGGGTATGAAGTCTAAGCTCAACATCGCTAGGGCATTGCTTCACGACCCCCCTGTACTCTTCCTAGATGAGCCGACAATAGGCTTAGACCCGAACTCTGCTAGGAAGATCCGGGAAATCATCTTGGAACTAAAGAAAAAGGGCAAAACAGTGCTTCTGACAACACACAACATGTTTGAAGCCGACATGCTGTCAGACCGAGTTGCCATTATAAATAAGGGAAAAATACTGGCGGTCGGTTCTCCCTCAGATCTGAAGAGAAGAATATCAAGCAAAAGCATCCTTGAAATAGAGTTGATTGGAGTTAAAGATAATGGTGCATTTGAAACCCTGAGAGGTCTTGATGGGGTGGTTAGCATGGCTCATCAGTGGCTTGACCCTTCAGCGGGCAGAGTTGATTTAAAGGTAATACTCGACGAGAAAGGGTCACTGAGAGAGGTGCTCGAACACCTACTCAGGACCGACAATAAGATGCTTAGTGTGAAGAGTATAGAGCCCACTCTCGAGGATGTATTTGTTTATTACACTGGTGAAAGACTTGAGAGCCAGGCCTAGGTTCCTCTACGCAGCCTTGTTTATCAGCATCTTGATGAAGGAGACGAAACTGTTCACACGCTATGTCGGCAGCCTTTTCACGATTATGGCTATGCCATTCATGATGTCATGGCTCTTCATGGGTATAGGCTATGCTGTGGCCGGATACTCAGCCCTGGACAACTTTACCGTTAACACAGGGGTCAAGAGTCCACTATTGTACTTTACCCTAGGGGGAGTCTTGATGATATCTAGTATGATCATGGTGGAGAACATGTCTAGTGTAATTCGTGAGGAACAACTCATGGGCACCTTCGAACTACACTACCTGACCCCGAACAATACAATTCTCGTCTGGATATTCCACGCGGTAGCACAGTCGATTCTCATCCTAATAGTATTCACTATCGACTTGACAGTTGTCGTCGCACTACAGGGCTCGCTATTAAGCCCACTCGACTGGCTGGTTGCTTCCCTAATTATATTACTCGGTCTTCTCCCCCTAGCGGGTATAGGCTTAGCGGTGGCAGCTCTCACTATGAGGTTTAAGGAAGTATGGGCTGTTGCAAGCACTATTAATTCTTTCATAGCAATGTTATCGGGATTCTTCTACCCGTTGGAAGTCTTCCCTGGCATAGTCAGGCTTGCCGCCTCTCTACTGCCAACTACACATGCGTCTCAGCTTCTCAGGCAAATAATTCAAGCGTCAGCCACCAGCCTTGACTTCCAACAAAAAATTGCAATCATGCTGGGACTTAGCCTACTCTACTTAATCCTGGGGAGGTTTGTATATGAGAGATGGGAGGTCGAGGCTCGTAGTAAGGGAGAACTCGCGAAATACTAGGTTCGTTAAAGGGCCTAGAGCGCTACTTGTAGAACTCTCATGGGTGTCCAGAGTAGCCCTGAAGATCTACCTTAGATACCCTGCCTGGATCATAGCTGACATCATAACTGCGCCCGCGTGGCTCGTTCTCTTAATCTTCCCGGTTTTGATGTTTCTACCCAAAAGTCAATGGAGCAGCCCCCTCGTGTTAAACTCTTTCTTATGGGCTATGATCCTCTGGGACATAGTCTCATATGGCCTATGGAGCTTCGGTATGGCTATTCGCCGAGAACAACAAATGGGTACTCTAGAGTTTATCTACCTGACAAACGCGAACAGAGTGTTGATTTTCGCTAGAAATATTTTCGCACGCATCATCAGCTTAACCTTAACGATAGCCTATACCTACGTTTTCTTCAAGCTTCTCTTTAACATTCAGGTCATCATCTTTGACCCGCTTCCAGTCCTACTCGTACTTCTCCTTGGACTATTCACTTCGATGGGCTTCGGCCTCTTATACGGGGCTCTCGTCTTACGTTTTAAGGACGCGGGGCCTTTAAATAACATCCTTCAATTCATAATACTGGGTATCTCGGGAGTTTTTTACCCGGTTTCCAGCCTGCCGGAGAGTCTTCGTGTTGTCTCGATGATCCTGCCCTTCACCTACGTCTCTGAAATTCTCAGGTATCACGCGTTGGGGATGCCTACTTTGATCCCCGTCAAATGTGAGTGGATAATACTTGTATTGTCGACGCTCCTCCTAAATATGGCTGGATTTATTCTACTTAATCTAATCGAGAAAAACTCAAAGAAAACGGGTGAGCTAGCCAAATATTAAGGCCAGTAGAGTTTACAGACGTGCCTACAGTATTCCCGTAGAACATCTCCAAAGTTCTGAGCGTTAAACTTTAGTTTTGAGTAATCGGATGTGAAGTGTTTGTTTAATGACTGCACGTTTCCCGTATAAGCCAAGGAGACACCAACTAGAAGTAGCCAAGATAATATCAGAGCAGATTAAAAGAAAGAGCATAGTTTTAGAGGCTCCCACGGGTTTCGGTAAGACACCTGTAGTAATACATGCATTGCTCCCCTTCCTGGAGAAGGGTGGAAGAATTGTATGGGCTGTGAGAACGGGTAGCGAAACTGATCGACCAGTGGAAGAGTTTAAAGTTTTCAGGGAGAAAGCTGGTGTTAGGCTAGTTGCTCTAGGTCTCCGCGGTAAAAAGGATATGTGTCTCCTTGCCAAGCGATTCGGGGAGAATCTTGACTATTCAGAGGTATCATATATTTGTAGCCGCGAAAAGAGTAGGTGTCCCTACTATAAAAAGCTAAGGGAGGGTGTTGATCTTCAACTTCTAATAGATAAAGGCGCCTTAACCTACTCCGAGATATATAGTTCGGCGAGTGCTATTGGCGTATGCCCCTATTTCCTCCAGCGTGAATTACTACGAGTTGCAGACGTTATCTCATTGAGCTACAACTACGTTGTTGATGAAAGTCTGAGCTGGAGTGTCAAAGGAGTCTTTCCCTTCAAGGAGTCCATACTCGTAGTAGACGAGGCCCATAATCTTCAAAACCTGAACTTAGGGGGAGATACGATAACAGAGGGTACTATGGAGCGTGCTTACAGGGAGGCTGAGGAAGCAAAGGACGAGGAGGTCGCTGAGTTTATAGAGGCTGTACACCGAGAGGTTCTCACGCGTTACGGTAAACTAGAGGAAGAGGAAAGCGATATCTTCAGCCCGGAATCACTTCTACCCGGAAATTATGAGAGAATGCTTGTGCGTGCACTAGAGTTAGGAGAAAGAATTAGGGAGAAGAGGTTCAAGGAGGGGAAGAGACCTCAGTCGAGTTTATACCATTTTTCTACCTTCTTTGAGACGGCTCTGAAGCTTCAGGGAGTTGAGGGCATAGCCCACATAGTTGAGAAACTCAATGGACGAATCTACCTCAACATATGGGACATGCGAGCTGGCGAGATACTCTCAAGCGTGTGGAAGTCATTCAAGCGTGTCATCTTTATGTCTGGAACCCTGGCTCCTGTGGAGGCTTTTGCGGAGACGATTGGTCTCAGGGACTATTACGTTATTACTGTTCCTAGCCCTTACGATGAGACCAACGCATCAGTTTATTTAGTCAAAGACCTCACAACTAGAGGAGAGGAGCTCAGCATCGAGATGGCTGACAAGTATGTTAAAGCCATCGTGAAGACTCTTTCAAGGATAAAGCGGAACACAGCGGTCTTTACTGCAAGTTACAGAGTGCAGTCCAGGCTCGTCCAGGCCGGTCTCCTTGATAAAGCCGAGAGTCTGGGCTATGAGGTTTTCCAGGAGAGACGGGACATGACGGGCGTGGAGGCATCAGAGATGCTCCGAAGGTTTAAGGCTCTTGCGAATACCGGGAATGGTCTTTTGGTTGCGCCAATGGGGGGACGCTTTGCTGAGGGAGCAGATTATCCTGGCGAGGAGCTTATGTGTGTTTTCCTGGTAGGCATACCCTTCGAAAGACCCACGACAAAGACAAAACTGTATATTGAATACTACCAGAAGCTTTACGGCGAGGAAAAAGGACGCTTCTATGCGTACGTTTATCCAGCGATAAGAAAAGCATCTCAGGCTTTGGGCAGGGCACTCAGGGGACCAAGAGATCAAGCCGTGCTGATTCTTGGAGATTACCGCTACCAAAACTATATAGCCTTGTTCCCTGACTATGTGCGCGAGCTTGCTCGACCCATTACTCACGACCGCCTCGATGCGATCGAGCCCCCGTGGGATCGGGTGAAACTGTAGGGTGTGAGAGATGGCTAGCCCGGAAGAATACGCTGTATCGCAGGAGGCTGAAAAGCTTGCTGGGAGAGCCCTAGCAGAGATAGCGGCTGAGGCACTTGAGAGAGCCTCATTTATTGGTCTTCCGATAGACTTCTCTGTAACAAGCAACCGAGGGGTTGCTGTACATTTTAGGGGTAAAAGAGCTTTCTTCCGGGTGGTTGCGGTAGCTAATCCTAGTAGAGGGTATACTGTGTGCCTTAGACGCTACTTGAGTGATTGTGGAGAGATCGGAGTTGTTCGGGCTCCAGGCGAGGTACAAATCCACGTTACAAGTATACCGACTTACTTGAGCTCCCCAGGAGAGCTATACAATGGCTTCGTTGCTGATGTTTGGAATCGACGCTTCCTCTCTGTACTGAATGGTAAAATGGAGAAGATTTCCTTTGAGGAAATTCCCAGTAAGCACGGACAAATCCTTCTCCGTGAAGTCGAGAATATGGGCGTATCCAGCATCATAAGATATTATTTTTCGCCCGACACACTCGACTATGCTTTTGGCATATTAGAGCTAAACCTGCTTCCGGTGTGGCTCAACAGTCTGAGCGAAAGCCTATCTGTTTCCGAAAAAGCCGCTATGAAACTTCGCGAATTCTTGCGATCTAAGGCTCATTAACCAAAAATCATATTAAGAATATTAACTATCTCAACCCGATGGAGAAAAAAACAACCCTTGTGCTTTTAGCATTAATGCTCTCTTATTCTCTCATCGCCGCCTCTCAACCCTCATTACCAGGAATCCCGTCGCTATCACGGGTATCCGTCTCCCCTGACCTGGGCATGGGTAAACCAGCTATAGTCTTACCGGGAAAGAGCTTCTCGTTCAAGCTAGCCGGCACGCAGGACCAGCCAAAGACAGGTTACATATGGTCTGTCTTCCTAAACGGAGAAAAACTAGTGGTTGCAAACTACACCGTAACGGTCTCCTATTCGAGCGGAGTCGTAACAGTAACGATTCCCGGCGACGTTAAGCCTGGCCTCTACGATCTTGTACTTGTAGGACAGTCTAAAACAGAGATTCCTAGGAGTGTATGGGTCTACGACACTTCCAAGACGACGCTTAAAATAGTACACGTAAGCGACCAGCACTACGGGGCCGGACAACCTGACGTGATTGTTGGCGACATGAACAGGCTGGCGGGCTACGTTATGTCGGGCCTTCTTGGGCCAGACTTCATCATTGACACAGGTGATATAGCTGACACAGCCAGCGAGCAACAGTATAGATGGGCATACTCATATGAGCTCGCCTTTCTCTACTCGTATCCTATTCTAGCGATCCCGGGAAATCACGATACTCCTCCTGACGCATGGCTTGTGTACTTCGGGAGCACGACATGGTATAGGGTTATAGCGGACAAGCTACTGATAATCGGGCTATACTCGTACGAGCAGGGCTACCCGACTTTGGAGCAACTACGATGGGCTGAAGGACTGTTAAAGCAGTATTCCCAGATACCAGTAAAAGTGATACTTGTTCATCACCCCGTATTCTACTACCAGGGCGAGTTAAAGACAACCTACGATGACGCAAAAGTGATAGCGCCATACGATCCAGAGAAGAACCCGAACTCCCCAATATACTCCTCTTGGAGCGGGAATATGAACATCACCCGGTATTTCCTGAAGATAGTTGAGGAAAACGGCGTTAACTATGTCTTGTCTGGACACGTGCACAGAGACCTTTTTGTCAAGTATACCAGTACCCGCACAGGCAAGACTACGTACTTTTTAACGATAACTACCCTTGGCATGGGCTCAGCAATATACGATGGGCTAGACTTCTACTTGCTCGACCTCAAATCTGGACTAATAGACTTCCCCGTGAAGCCTCCAACCTTCATAGGCTTCGCAAACGACTCAAGTAAGCTTGCACAAAACTCCATCCCTGTCGGAATCTATCCGCCTAGAAATAACCTTGGCGTCTCAAACCAGGTGTTTACACCCACATCCTTGTATCAGTGGCCGCATGCATACGTATTAACACTTGAAAACAAGCTAAACTACCTCAATTTGGAAAACACCATGGTCTGGTGTCTACCCTGGAACGGTGACTTCTCGGCAAAGGTAATTGAGTCAACTGGAGGCTCACTCTTCAGCGTCACAGACAAGTTAGTGATGGGGGACAAGCTCTTCCTAGCTGTTAGAATAAAACTCCCATATCAGAGTAAACTCGTCGTAGCACTGAACAACGCCCCTGATACCACACCTCCAACTATAAATCTAAAAATGCTTATACCTGAGAAACCCGTGCCTGGAGCCTCCTTCCAGGCATACATAAGCGCGGGCGACGAGGAATGGGGTGTAGCAAACTTCACGGCAAAACTGGTAGTAGGAAACAATGAGTATGCACTAAGCCCACAACTCTATACTCCCGGGACGATTCTTGACCCCTTGAAATCCCTGACATTTAAACTCCAAGGAAAAATCCCTGAAAACGCTGGCGAAGCTAAACTCGTAGTAAAGGTCATAGACTATGCTGGCCACGAGACCACAAAAGAATTTACCTTGTATTCAGCACAGCAGGCTCCGCCGTCTCAACAACAACCATCACAGCCATCGCAGCCAACACAGCCCTCACAACCACAACAACCAACACAACCATCACAACCCACACAGCCGACACAGCCAAGCGAAGCCAAGCCTGAATCCTTGAACTTTGCAACAATCCTGCTTGGAGTCCTAATAGCTGCAGCCCTCTTTATACTGTTGCTGGGTCTCACGAAATACACTAGGAGGAAAAAGTGAAAAGGTAAATTTTATAAGTTTTTTTAGCCCTATCATCATCGATGAAAACAGAAAAAACATTAATCATATTACTGTTCTTGATGGCAATTATTGCTTTCTCCCACAACATTTCCGCTCAGCCAGTTATCGTTGCCGCCGATTTAGGTCACGGTGAAAGCAACAAATATCTAAACTATATAATGGGGAACATAACCTTCGTAACATGGAAGATTATAAAAGAGCCTATAACCCCCTCAACACTAAAAGACGTTGATATACTATTACTGGGGCAACCTACAGTCGCGTTCAGTCCAGACGAAATCGCAGCAATTAAGGCATGGCTTAACACAGGCAACAAGGTTCTCTATGTAGCAGGAGACAGCGACTATGGTCCTGGCGGTAAAACAATACTCCAGCTAAACGACCTCCTAGCAGGAATAGGAACAAAGCTCAGGCTAGAGCACGGGGCTGTCTACAGCGATAACCCTGACATGACAGCAAAAGCCTATTACAGAATGCTCACATTCGTAGAGCCCGACAACTATCCTGGCCTCAGAACCGATCTTCTGAAGAGAGATATAACCCTACCCATACTCATGCATGGGCCAGGCTGTATCATCTGGCAGGACGCCCAGGGCAAATACCATGACCCTGTAAAGGAGACATTTCCCGGATTAATACGTCTCGTTTGGGCTCATAAAAGCTACATGGGCGACAACACTCCCCCGACTCCCTATGTCTACGACCTCATGAGTTACGGCAAGGGAACAGGTGATCACGACTTTGTCATGTATGCCGCTGAATACTGGCCTGACAAGAACGTTCTCATAGTTGTCTCAGGCGAAAGCATTTACGGCGACTATGAGCCTGCGTGGGCTTCAAGCTATTACGGTAAAGATTTAGACGGCCCAACATTTGTGACCAATCTCTTCAGGTGGTGGGTATACGTGTTAACTGAGGCTCCGACCCAAGCCGCAATCGCACAACTCGCACAGAATACACAAGCAATGGCTGGAACAATTAATACCCAGGCTAGTCAGATCCAAGGGCTCAAATCAAGCGTCGACAGCCTATCAAGCAAGGTTGACAGCCTGACCAGCTCACTTAACTCCCTAACAAGTACTGTTAACACGCTGATGATAATTTCAATAGTGGAGGCCATACTTGTCCTAGTAGCTCTCGCGTTAGTATTCCTCCACAAGCACAAGACTAGTTAAGTAAAACTTTTTCTCGTATATTTCTTATATGGTAAGCCAGGTTAAGGATTTAAGCAACATATATGCTGGATACTCGATAGTGATATAAAATGAACAAGAACATCGTTATTTTAGCCGCCGTGGTACTTCTTATCGGAGTTATTGGAGCCGCTTTCCTGTTCCTACAAAAACCACCCGTTCAGCAGGCTCCGCCGTCTCAACAACAACCATCACAGCCATCGCAGCCAACACAGCCCTCACAACCACAACAACCAACACAACCATCACAACCCACACAGCCGACACAGCCAAGCGGGGTCACGCTCTATGTAATCACAAGGCATGAGCAAACAATTCAGGATCTCACCAGGAGAATGTTCCTTAACAGTAACGTAGCTAAAAAGTACAACATTGTAAATATAGTATTCTTGCCTGTGAACGCAGAGCAATGGCCTGAATACATCAAAAATGCAGTCTCCAAGGGTAGGGGAATAGATGTAGCGTGGGGCGGAGGCCCTACTCTCTTTAACCTTATAGACGAGCAGGGACTCATTGAGCCTGTAGACGAGAATAAGATACCCGAGTTTAGCCTAGTCAAGCAGGAGCTTGCAAAGATACCCAAAACTATCGCAGGGGCCCCAACTTATAAGGTGGGAAACGACGGCCTTATCCATTGGATAGGCGCCAGTATAAGCAGTTTCGGCTTCACGGTAAACAAAGATCTCTTAAGCAAATACGGGCTACCCATGCCAAAGAAGTGGTCAGATCTCGGGAACCCTATCTACGCTAAAAACCTCCCAGCAGTACCACTTGTAGGCACAGCTGACCCAACGATGAGTACAAGTAACACTAGAATGTTCGAGATCATTCTTCAAGCATACGGATGGGACGCAGGCTGGAAAGCATTAACACTTCTCGCAGCTAACGCTAAGATTTACAGCGGTAGCAGCGACGTCAGAGATGCAGTTATAAGAGGAGACATAGCTGTCGGGACAACAATAGACTTCTACGGCTACACTGCACAACAACAAAACCCTGCCTGTCTATACATCATACCCAACGGTGAAAGCATAGTAAATGCCGACCCAATAGCCGTACTTAAGGGTGCAAGCCATCCAAGGGAGGCGGCGGTTTTTGTCGCCTGGGTTCTCAACGAGACCGGAGGGCAGCTAGTATGGCTTGACCCGAATATTAACAGGCTTCCGATCAACCCGAAGGTCTTTGATACTCCACAAGGAGCTCAGAGACCTGACTTGAAGAAAGCCCTTGAAGACGTGCAGAACGCTGGTGGAATCAACTTTAATGAGACGCTATCCTCTCTATGGGTTACTGCCGTCGTAGACTACTTTAAAGCAACACTTGTAGACGCGCACGACGACCTCCAACCCGTTTGGGCTCAGATCGCCCAGGCATACCTCAACGGTAAGATAACTAAGGACCAATTCAATAAGCTTGTTGACTCTCTAACTGCCCCAATAATATTCACTGACCCATTAACAAAGAAGAAAACTACATTCACCATCGACTACGCAATAAATATCAGCAACCAATTGGCTAATAACCCCTCAATATACCAGGACTTGATGAATCAGTGGCGCGAAGGGGCCAGACAAAGATACCTCAATACACAATCACTTCTCAAACAGATGACCGGCTCCTAGAAAAAGAATTCCCCTTTTTTCCCTTTTTCTTCTTAAATATCTTTCCTGTGGGCAAAAACACGCTCACAGACCATGTGTAGGTATAAAGAGCTCGAGTTATAATTAAGAATATAAAGAGAGTCCGTTAAGATTTTTAGGTGCTTATCTGTGAGAATCAGGAGAGGAACCCTTTGGACGGTCGGAGCTGTCCTGTCGATTGCATATCTTCTTACGTTTTTCATTGCTCCAGCTATTCTCAACATTGTTGATCCAATACTGTGGATCGCGTGCATAGCCTCGGCTGTAATATTATACAAGCTTGGCTACGACTACAGGTGGATTAAATTCAGTTCAGGGCTAAGCTTCCTAGCAATCTTCACTCTACTTTATGATTTTTTCCTTATCTCGATTGGTGCTCATGGAATCGCACGCGGCGTCGCGTTTCTTCTCACACCCTTACTTGCAACAGCGGCCGGAGGATTTCTCTACGAAAAAATTCAATCCTTTAAGAGGACACGTGAAGCCAGGAAAGGTATTGTCTCTCTCACGAGAAGAATCCGGACAACTCTTTACGAGCTAGACCCTCTGTTGTGGGTCTTCATAGTTTTTGGTTCTAGTTTCCTAATAGTATTCCTTGTCTCGCCCATACTCTTTGTTCTCGTTAATGCGTTCAGGGCACCCTCAGGTGGTGCATGGTACTCCAACTTTCAGAGAATCTTCTCCGCCCGCGAGTATGTTAGGCTGGAAACTCTCCCAGGGGAGCAGTTCGCTTTTGCTGTTCAGCTCGGAAACGAGACGCTCTATGTTATCAAAGGTCTGAACTATGGAGCGCTTGTTAACAGCCTGATACTCTCCCTCTTCGTGACCTCGGCAGCTACAGCCATAGGAATCATTATGGCTTTCATACTTGCAAGGTATAGTTTCCCAGGCAAGGATTTCCTCAGAATACTGTCCCTTGTCCCATTATTCGTGACCCCCTTTGTAAACTCTTATGTAGTCAAGATCCTTTTCAGCGAGTATGGTCCAATCTCCCTCGTAACCCAGAGTCTATTTGGATGGAAGCTTAGACTGGACGGCTTGGTAGGAGTCGCCTTAGCACAAATAATCTCCTTCTATCCGATAGTCTACCTCAACGCTTACAGTGCCTTCCTTAACGTTGACCCAAGTACTGAGGAGCAAGCAGAAAACCTTGGAGCTAGGGGCTTCACCCTCTTCAGGAGCGTCACCTTCCCACTAGCTCTCCCAGGAATAGTCGCCGGAGCTATAATCGTTTATATTTTCAGCCTAGAGGATGTCGGAGCGCCTCTAATCTTCCAGGAGTGGAATCTTATGAGTGCTCAGATATTTAGGGGATTCATGACGCAGACAGGAATAGTATCACCTGAATCTGCGGCTCTCGGTATAGTTATGCTTTTTATCGCCGTTATGGGCTTCCTTGCCATAAGGAACTATGTGGGGATGCGTTCCTACGCGATGATCAGTCGTGGAGGCAGACTGGTTTCCCGGGCTCGTCCACTCGGTCCCCTGGGGAAGCTCGTAGTGTATCTTATCGTCTTCCCCCTAGTACTATTAACTGCTTTTCCACAGATAGGTGTTTTCCTGTTAGCCTTCAATGTCATGCCTTCAAGAGGCTTCGAGATAAACTTGGGAAGCTTTACACTCGATTATTTCGAGAGATTGTTCACAGACCCTGGTGTATTCACTTATATCAGGAACACCTTAATCTATGCTGCACTCTCCGTTATACTGGCTGTCGTCGTAGCAGTAATGGTCGGCTATGGCGTGAGCAGGATACGTGTATCATGGCTTTCCAACCTACTTGATACTCTTGCAACCGTGCCTATAGCTATCCCTGGATTAGTGATAGCCCTGGGCTATTACTACTTCTTCACAACTATATTTTCTGGAACTCCTCTAGACCCTGCCTCGATTGGGGCTTTCCAAGCCTGGGTAGTGCTGGTAGTCTCGTACAGTGTGAGGAAACTGCCCTACGTGGTTCGATCCGTCTATGCGGGCTTTCAGCAGGTTCACGTCGGCTTGGAGGAGGCCGCGCTTAACCTGGGGGCTACCAGGGCTAAGGTTGTTTTTGGTGTCGTGTTGCCCTTCATCCTCTCCTATATTTTCAGCGGAGCGGTACTGGGCTTTATTTACATGGCTACGGAGGTCAGCACGAGCATAACGATCGGGAACTTCAACCCATCACAGGCGCCAATGACATACTATATGATGAATGTCTATAAGGGAGGGTCGCCGATAGGTGTTCAAATCGCCGCTGCTATGGGAGTGCTGCTTATATTTATACAGCTGGTCGCAATGTTAATTGTTGTAGGAGTATTAAAGCAGAGGTATGCGTTCATCGGGGTGTGAGCTATGGTGTGGATAAAGATCGTGAATGTGACAAAGGTGTACGGGAAGGTTAAGGCTTTAGACAATGTCTCGCTAGAGATCCGCGATGGAGAGCTCTTCACAATGCTAGGCCCTAGTGGATGCGGGAAGACAACCCTCCTGCGCATCATTGCTGGCTTCGAGGTCCCCGAGGAGGGTAAGGTCTTCTTTGCAGATCAAGACGTTACATTCGTGAAGCCCTACCAGAGGAATACGGCTATGGTGTTCCAGAACTATGCGCTATGGCCCCACATGACGGTCTTCGAGAATGTCGCCTATGGTCTAAAGATTAGACGGAAACAGCTTGGACTCAGCGACGAGGATATAGAGAGGAGGGTTAGGGATGCTCTGAAACTAGTAAGGCTTGAGGGCTTGGAGGACAGATATCCTCTGCAATTAAGCGGGGGGCAACAGCAGCGGGTAGCCCTAGCGAGAGCTTTAGTAGTGGAGCCGAAGGTTCTCCTGCTCGATGAGCCGCTTAGTAACCTTGACGCTAAACTGAGAATCGAGATGCGTGAAGAGATAAAGAGGATACAGTCATCGCTTGGGATAACGACAGTATATGTGACTCATGACCAGGAGGAAGCCATGAGCCTGGCTGACCGTATAGCGGTGATGAACAAAGGTAAAATCCTCCAGGTAGGCACCCCGAAGGAGATATATTCTAAACCTAACAACCTCTTTGTTGCAACATTTATTGGGAGAAGCACGTACCTTGTAGGGATTGCCAGGGAAATATCAGGAGAAAAAGTAAAGGTATCCTTTGATGGACAGTCGCTTGAGGGGTTTATCGCACCTGGACACACCGTGAGAGAGGGAGACAAGGTCGCTGCCATAATGAAAACCGAGGACTTTAAAGTTGATGCATCCGAGTCTAACGCACTAGAGGGCATAGTCGAGATCCAGATGTTCATAGGCATGTTTAACCAGGTTAAGGTTAGAGTTGGAAATCAGAGGATAACAGCCCTTCTTGATCCAGCGCTAGAACTCAGCTCAGGTCAGAAAATAAGACTCGCCATAAAGCCTTCAGAGGTTAGCGTCTTCCCGGTTACGGGCTGGGAGGAGGAAAGCTTCGCTTAAAGCTGCAAAGCTACCAATAAACTGATATTTGGCTTTAGGAATTATTAGAAATCGTGGCAAGTCGCAGGTTAGCCGAACTCACTTATGTTGAGGTCGGGAAGCTTCTCAGCGAAGGAATAGACACAGTTATATTTCCCATAGGAACTATCGAGCCTCACGGCCCTCACCTTCCTCTCGGCACTGACAACTATATACCTGAATTGATAGCTGAGAAACTCGCTGTGAAAATCAACGCTCTTATCCTCCCAACCTTAAACTACGGTGTCACGAACAGCTTACATGGTTATCCGGGGTCTATAAGAGTGAGGCCTGAGAGCTTGGAAAACATTGTCTACGACGTTCTTGAGAGCATTGCATTTCATGGCATTAGAATAGCATTGATACTAAACGGCCACGGGGGCAACACTCTCGCTTTAGACAACGCTGCTCGGAGAGCTTGGCTTGACCACAGGCTTGCGACACTCCTTATCGACTGGTGGACACTTGCACGAGACAGGGGATTAACTAAAAAGTACTTGGGGAAGGAGGGGGGACACGCGGCTACGGACGAGACTGCGCTCATTGAACTCTTCCGACCAAACATCGTCAAGAAAAGCCAGTATAGTAGCGATGCGATCTTCACCGCCTCAGCTGGCGTGCGAGCATATCCGTTGCCAGGGACCATAATCAACTACTCTGAAACAGAGGGTGAGGTCGTCTTTAGTCCTGAGAAGGCTGAAGAGTATCTTGAAGCACTTGTAGAGGAGATAAGGCAGATTTACTTGAAGCTCAGGCAGACGCTTTCCTTAGTCGACATCCCGTCTCGGAAAGCCTAGCAGCTCCTGAGGATAGCAGAGAAAGGGATTGGAGTTTATCCTCGCACTTTTAATCTCAGGTTTCTAGCCGGGAATTCGCGTGGTGACAACGCGTTGAGCAACCTGTTCACGTTATTTCTGAGCTCTACGAGCGGTTCCGCGACAAGGGCTAGCTCCTCCTTATCATAACCCTCGTCTGGGAATAATAGCTTTAGAGCACCTGATAACAGCTTTTTAACAGCTTTCTCGTCTCTTATTGTTGGGGCTCCTTGCAGCTCAAAGGTTGACTCGACCTCCTTTTCGAGGCTTTCAGTCCTTATCCTGTGAAGTACCTCGGCTAGATAGTCGGAGGCGATCCCATAGCCCCTTGCCAGGTGCTCATCGCTTTTCATAATCTTGGGCAACTCCCATCCATGTATGAAGCCGTGAACACGGTCCAGGAAGGCTGTGTCATGCATGAAGCTAGGGAGGTGCGAGATTATGCCGTGCGTGGTAGCAGTTTTCTCTGCATCCACGTTGCCTATAAGTACCAGGGAACAGGTGCTTGGTCTCTTCGGGTGAAAGCCGCCCCTCTCGAAGTATCCGTCCACCATATAGTCCTTTAACTTGGCTACGACCTCATCAGAGTTTGAAAACTTTATCTTACTTATCTCGTCGAAGACGACAACGTCGTTCACGACGAGATCTCCTGGAATGTTGCTTCTAGCATCATAGAAGAGCTTTGCGGGCGACACGATTCCGCCGGAGTATATCCTCGAGTAGTAGGTCAAGTTTCTATATGTGAATGTTTTGCCTGTAGCCCTGGGTCCAAGCTCTAGGATATTAACGTTGGCTTCAGCCATGGGGATTAGTCGCACGAGTAAGAGCAGCTTTTGCTTCAAACTGTACGCTGAAGGGTTTAGGCCCACGCTCGTAACAAGCACGTCTATCCACTCCCCAAGTGAAAAACTCGTCCTAGCTTCTCTAAAAACCTCGACATCTATATTGTAGGCTTGGAAAGGCTCGAAGTCCTCCATCATCACGGGGGTCAAGTTCTTACCCTTTGTCTGTAGCCCGGGGTCGTAAATGAGCAATCCAACTCCCCAAAGCCCACTGTAGAGCCTCTCGTTCTCTTTTATTATCCTCTCATCTATGAGCGCATCATCTATGCTTAGGGCGGGTATCTGGAGGAGAAACAAGTCTTTTTTCAGGTTGACGCGTACCCTAAACTCATCTAGGATTTTTATAGCGCCCTTCTCCTTCAGCCTGCCAAGGAACAACTCCCTTGAGCTCGGCTCAGGGTATAACTCGTTTACCTTTGCTGTAACCTCGTCGATGCACTTCTCGCCGGGCTCACTGCATAGTCGGCCTATCATGAACTCAGCTATAAAGGCGGGTATCCTGCTAACAGAACCAGTTCGTGTAAGGCTCTTGTCTACTGCGTACTCTCCGAACAGCATTCTGACCTTCTCGTCTATGTTGATGGACACTTGCCATCACCCCGCGTGTTAGAGGAGCCTCTCGATGCGATTTCGTAACCTTGAATCCCGTGGAGCTTTTTTGTCTTTTTCACTCATACGGGTTAGGGAGTTCTCATCTTCCTTGGAGGTATTACTTTGAGAATTTAAACCATCCTCCACGTGAAGCGTAGAGTTGAAGGTGTTCGAGAAGAAAAGGAGGAAACGGTAAAAAATCGTTAAGGGATTATGTGCCTTCTCACGGTTAAATGATCCCTTAACCTCAAAACCATCTCCCGAGGAGTAGAGAATTATTTTTTCTGTTTCTTTATGGGGTAGATCGACTCCTGATGCAAGTCCTATGAGATTTTTGAATAAGGAGGAGTCCTCGCGTATGCCTTTGAACATGATTCCTCCTGCCGGTGTCCCTACGGAAAGGTCGAGGTACCTTAGCCGGAATAGACGGGAGAGGATCGGCTTTTTAATTCTAACCTCCTCTATGAGATACGTTGGGATGTATCTTACAGTGAGTCGTGGGATGATCGAGTCTTTCCTGATACCTCTAATTTCGAGGGTGCTCCTGGTGAGGCGGTACTCACTGAAGAGCCTTTCGACGTCTATCGTTATAAGGGCTATCGGGGAGAGTATCAGAGAGCCCAAGAAGAAAGAATCATTTAAACTTGAATAGCCTATCAGACTAAGGCCGAAAGAATAGGAGTAAAGGACTAGTGTAAAAAACTTCTCAGGCCAGCCTAACTCGTATGAAAAAAGGTGGTAGATGCCGAGCAAGACCAAGGGAACATAGATTGTGAACTGTCCAAGAAAATCCCCAGTAGCGAAGACTAGCACTATTACTGGGAAAGCGTATCGACCCAGGAGTGAGAGGCGGGAGGGCCTCGTTGCGTCAATCGCAACCATACAGAAAACATTGATTCTGGTAATCTAATAACCTTACTCCAGGCGTGAGCTTCTCCTTTGAACCGGGGACCTTGAATAGAAGAAAACTAGACTTGAAACGGCCTGGAAGGGTGTAAGGGAGACTTATAGGTCCTAAACCTCTACGCGATATCCTGTTGTTTTTAAAGCACGTTCAACTCCCAACGATAGAGGTAAGCCTAGAAAGAAAATAGATACCAGCGAGCCGGGTAATACACCTGCAATGGAGACCACCAGCGTCACATCTGTATTAAAGGCCCATAAAAGGAACCACCTCAGATAGCTTCCCACTCCAATACTCACTATGATAACTTGTGATAGAACAGCGGCAACCCTTAGTAAAAATCCCCTCCTGTAGGCGAGCTTATATGCAGTGTATCCCGCGACAAAGTTCACCAAGCTACCGAGTAATGCGTCAAGGAAATTAAGGCCTGAGGAGCCCCAAGGGGCAGCCAGGATATTTCCAATGAAACAGCCGACACTGACTCCTATTACGGCTGGATAACCAAGAACAGTGACTAGGGGCAGAAGAGAGTCGGCAATCCGTACCTGCCAAAGGAGAAATGACGTCATTGGAAGAATGTATACTAGTATGGCGTAGAGAGATGCTATCAGGCTGGCTAAGGCTATCTTGCGAGACTCCACAGGTGTTTCACGCGTATCCCTTTATTTAAATCTCTTCATCCAAGTGTCTTGAGCGGGTTGAGAAACCCTCAGGGGCTTAAACCAAGCGTTTCTACAAAAATACACGCCAATTGATGGTTGAGGTTATCCAAACGCATGCCTGACTATGTAATCTATGATCCTATCTATCTCTACCTTCACCGCTGGCGGGATACCGGGCACTTCCGCAGCGAGAAATCCTCTAAGAAGTATACTCCTCGCTTCATCCTCGCTGAAGCCCTTAGACATCAGGTACTCTATCTTCTCGCCTGCTATCATCCCGATGGCCGCCTCATGGGTTAACTGGACTTCCTGTTTTGAGGAGGAGAGGACAGGTATGGCCTCTATTATCGACTCGTTGTCCATTAGTAGGCCGAGGCATTCAATATGACCCTTGCCTCCGGGAGCCGATGCATTGATCTTAGCCCTCGTGTAAATTTTAGAGCCTTTACTCGCGATAACTCGAGAAACAAGCTCTGCGGAGGCATTTTCGCCACGTAGGAGGGCCTCGCCACCAAGGTCATAGTAGCCATTTCCTGTACCTGCTACAACCGAGACTAGCTTAGCGTTAGCATTTTTGTCTAGGTATACCTTTGGATAAGTCTGGACTGAAGCCACTGGGCTGTAAAGGGCATAATAGCTCAGGTACTGTCCACCCTCCTCCACGCGGACAACGGTTCGTGGTCTGACGTGTGTTCCTTCACCCCATGAATGGAGCATTGTGAAGACTAGCTTAGCGTTTTTAGCAACATAGAACTCGGACACGCCGATATGTAGGCCACCGCTTTTCCCATGGGGGACTAAGCAGCCTGTCGTGACATGAGCTTCAGCACCCTCGTCGACATAAATAATATTGTGGGCATGTTGAACTTCATCGTAACCCGTGAAAAGGCTTAGGCATGTGTAGACTGGCCAAGGAGTCTTTACTCCTGGAGGCACATATACAAAGTATCCAGCCTCCCTTCCGTACAGGAACGTGTGAGCTGTATATTTATCCACGTCGGGCTCTATGAGCTTCCATGCAAGTCTCCGTGCGAGCTCGTACTTTTTTAATGCCTGCGCTAAGGGCTCTACAGTAACGCCCACCTCTTTAAACCTCTCCGACATCGCTTTTGCGAGCGCGGTCTCGCCCCACTGAAGGTAACTCAGCTGTCCCGGCTTTACACCTATCTTCTTCTCTACAGACTCTTCAAGACCCTCCATAGAGGAATCTAAACCGTATACCGAGCCCGCAGGTTTGTAGGCTGATAAGTCGATGTCTGGTCCGTAAGGCGAGGCCTTTTCCAATGCCTTAAGAACCTTTTCCCTATCCACCACAGACACCATCAAACCCCCTCTCCTCGAGCAACTCTAACAGTTCAGAAGCCCGACCCGAGCATGCTATACGGCCCTCCTTCAACACCACTCCATGGGCTTCTACGCCGACACGCTCGGCTAAGATTCTCGTGTGTGTAACGATTAACATACCGGTTCTGAGCTCCTCAACCATGAACCTTATAGCCTCCGCGATAAGCTTTATGCTATCAAGATCTACGCCGCTGTCAGGCTCGTCAAGGAGCGCGAACCTTGGCCTTGTAAGCGCTGTCAGGAAGACCTCGACGCGCTTTCGCTCACCACCACTGAAACCCCTAAATGCGTCTCTTTCAAATAGATAGTCTATCTCAAGTATATTTGATAAAGCCCCAATGAGATCTTCGCCTCCCATGCGCTCTGCTATCAGTTTGGCCAGCCTTGAGACCTTAACTCCCGTTAACTCTGGTGGAATCTGATAGGATAGGACTATGCCTTTCTTCGCTCTCTCATAGGCTGGCAGAGGGGTAACGTCCTCGCCTCCCAGCAAAATACGGCCACGCGAAACATGAACGCGTGGAAGCCCAGCTATTGCTGAGAGAAGCGTAGTCTTGCCTGCACCGTTGGGGCCTAGCAGGAGTACAATTTCCCCACTTCTAAGAAGGAGATCTATATCCTTAACTATCTCACTGCTGTCTACGGAAGCTGTGAGCCGCTCAACCCTGAGTTCCAAGAAAACCTGCACCCATGTCTTCCACTTGTTAGGCGAAATAAACTTTTGCTGCGTATAAATTAGAACTGGTGCGTCACTAGACAAAAATAAATCTAGAGATATGAATCAATTATATTTTATGGCAATCGTAATAAGCCTAGAAGGAAAAATAGCCCTGGTCACCGGGGCTTCAAGCGGTATAGGCCTCGGCGTTGCTAAGGTATTGTCCCGAGCCGGCGCCGAGGTTATTATTGTGGCTCGGAGCCCGGCTAGACTGAAGGAGGCTAGCGAAGAAATCAAGGAGTATTCCGGTAGAGAGCCTCACATTATCCCAGCAGATCTCACCAAGCGTGAGGACCTGGAAAGAATTTCTGAGAAACTTGGCTCCCTGGGAATGCCTGACGTTTTCTTTTACTCGATAGGAGGCCCAAAGCCCGGGAGATTCATGGACTTCGATATGAATGATTGGGAGGAAGCTTTCCGGCTACTGATTTATCCCGCGATATACCTCACTAGGATAGTTCTACCCTACATGATATCTAAGAGGTGGGGGAGGATTATCTTCCTCACGAGCCTAGCTATAAAGGAGCCCATCCCGAACCTAGCTCTGAGCAACGTGATCAGGATCAGCTTCGCGGGGCTTGTAAGGACCCTCGCCCGTGAAGTCGGGGCCAATGGTATCACAGTTAATGGGATCATGCCTGGAGTTATAAAAACAAGGAGGGTAGAAGAGATAGCGCGTGTTACCTCGGAAAAGGAAAGGATAAGCTTCGAAGAGGCCTTATCAAGACTGACCTCTGATATCCCAGCTGGACGTTTGGGAACTCCAGAAGAGATAGGATACCTTGCAGCTTTCCTTGCGAGTGACTACGCCTCCTACATAAATGGGGCCATGATACCTGTCGACGGTGGTAAGCAGGTGTCTGTGTTCTAGTATTCACTTCCCTGGTACTTTAGGGGCATACAATTGGGAAGCCTTGCAAGGGTAAGACGTGGCTCCCCTCTTTTAAAGTGTGTAGACTAGAGTCTCGAGGGGTAATAGCCTCGACTCATGCCTAAACGTGCCATCTACTCTCTTATCTGGATATTATGGCGTTGGAAACCTCCTTTGCTTTTTATTTCCCGCATCAAGCACTAATCCAAATGGAGATCGAGTTATCTGTTAGCCTGGAGTGCTGGTCAATAAAATAACTTGAATGGTTCGCCTATCAAGAGCTAGCTTGTGGTAGGTACATGGATATATGATAACGGCAAGAGAGATAAACTAATTTTCTCGTGTATTGTTCACTCTCCCTTTGACTCTTGCCAAGAATGGTCTCACAAACTCTATGTTCAGGCTCTGTAGTGTCTCCTCCTTGGGGATTCCTAGGCTGTCCCAACCCATGAAGGAGAAGTACTCCGCTCTCTCTTTTTCAATCTTCTCCTTTTCCACAGCTTTACCTTTGAAAGGACCTGAGGGGAGCGGCTCATAGAAACGTGGAGGAAGATCATCGTCCTCTAGAGGTCTCCAGTATATGTCTGGTCCCCCGAGCAAAAGGGCGACGCGTTGGAGGGATAATATTCTTTTTGCATGAGCGTTCATCCACTCCTCGCGGGTGATCCCGAACCCTGTTATCGCTTCAAGAAACTGGAACATAAGGTCTGTCTCCGCATTAAAGGCGCAGATAACCGCTGAATCAGGGAAGGTCATCCATAGTTCGCCCCAGGGTGCCTCATATGGTTTTCTGGGGGCTGATGTGTGGTCTCCGCCTTGTGTGCTTGTAGCGTAAGAGAATTCGGGAAGATAGTCTTTTCCGCTCCTGACTCCGTGAGCCCCTATAGCTATGCCCTTCGAGTGTACAAGGTATTTTCTCACATCTACTCCTTTGAGTTTCTGAAGTTCAAGCGCAAACCTAAAACCTCCCTCAGCCATGATGTTCCCTAGCCCCTCACGCTTAGCAATCATTAACATAAGCCGTGCAAACGCCTCGGCATCCCCCCATTTCGGCTTAACTCCTGAGAGATCCTTCTCGCTTAGCAGACCTTTCTCGTAGAGCTCGGCTACAAAACCTAGAAGATTACCTGTCTGTATACCGCAAAGACCGAGGTCGTCAGCGATCGATGACAAATAGATGCAGCTGCGAGGCTCGAAGACGCCTAGATTTGGCCCCATGTAGGCTTGAAGCTCATAGTCCGGAGTGTCTGTAAGGGCACCCTTTCTAGCCCCGCTCCTCAAGTAGGATATTTTCATGCAGGCCGAGGGGCACCCGTAATCAGCCCAGAATCTTTTAACCCAATGAGCCTCGAAGTATTGTTGTCCCATAGCGCGGTTGTCGTGCCATTCCTCCTGCCAATTTCTCACAGGCTCACTGCTCGTTAGCGCGGCGGTCTGGTAGCCCCCTGAACCCGTACCCCACTGCTTGAAGGTTGTCCTCCGGTTTAGCCTGTTCCAGGACTCTTTAATGAGAAGCTTGACCCACTCAGGGTGCTTTGGCTTGGGCATGGGACCAAATCCTTTTGCTACGAGTGCCTTCAGGTTTTTTGAGCCCATGACAGCTCCGTAACCACCGTAGCCGGCGGCGTGTGCCAGCTTAGCCATAACGGCTGCAGTTCTGACCTTGTTTTCGCCTGCAGGTCCAATGTAGACAAAGCTCGGCTCTTTTGTCAACCCTTGACGGGCTAGATTCCTAGATTTAAGGTTGTTCCAGACCTCCTTCATCAGCCTACTGAATGTTTCACGCCCGTTTAGACCCCATAGGTGGCTTGCATCCCTTATCTCTACCCGTTCCCCTTCAATGTATACATAGACGGGGTCCCTAGCCTTACCCCTGACCAATACACCATCATATCCAGCCGCCTTGAGCTCAATAGCAACCTCTGAGGAAAGCACACTCCCTACAATGCCGTTACTTTGTGGAGACTTACCTGACACCGCAAGCTTAACTCCGGGATAGTATCCAGTAAGAGGGCCTGTTAGAAAGAGTAGTATGTTCTCTTCCCCTAAGGGGTCTACATTTTCCCATCTATGGCCAAGTTCTCGCAGAAGAATGTAAGCGGCTAGTCCTCGGCCCCCTATATAGTCGCGTAGAACTTCTTCCTCTAGAGGATGCTCTCCTATTCTCTCATGGGACAAGTCTATGTCTAATAGGCGACCATGATACCCGTAGATCATCCTAGAAACACCTCTTCTCCCCCGTAAAGTGTTTCGTGCAGCCTCCTTGCCACTTCCTCGGGGAATATTGAGTAGATCTTGAGGGCAACACTCTCATAAGGTACAACCTGTAGAGCATGGAAGCCAGCATCCTGGCATGCCTTAACGCACTCCGGCTCACCACCGCAAAGGTCGCAAACCATCGCCTTACCTGTCTTCGGGTGTAGCCTCATGACCTTGCCCGGACAGGCCCTTACACAGTCCCCGCAACCCGTGCATTTTGCCTCGTCGACTATAACCGCACCTGTTTTCTCATCAACCCTTAGAGCCGCCTGGCCACAGGCCTTTACGCAGGGGTAGTCCCTGCACTGCGCACAAGTCTGGGGGACGTCCACCCCAGGGTATAACTCGAATACTCTTATTCTGCTGGCCTCCGGCCATACAGTACCTTCATGGTGTAGAGAGCATGCGACCTCGCATAAACGGCATCCTGAGCAGCGTAGTGGGTCGCGTAGAATGAATATCTGCTGGGCCACAGTTCGAGCTGGGATAAGCGCCTTATATAGATGTTGACGTTATTCTTATTCTCTTTTTTACAATTAATATATATTAACGTGTTACTTTGAAAAAGTTGAAGAGTATGTGCTGGGGTTCCTCGGCGGTGGTTCTGGACACTGACGGCAAGGTCGCTAAGGTCGACTATGGCGACGGGATTACACGTGAAGTGTTTATAGGAATATCGGAGGGTAGAGTCGAGAAGGGTGACCTTGTGGTGGTTCATGCAGGCGTTATTATAACTAAGCTCACAGAGGAAAGTATACTCGAACAAATATCTTTCATAAGAGAGACTTTGGGCGAGGAAGGCGAACTAATGGCACAAATGTATAAGAATATTTTGAGGCTGGCAGAGGAGCTCAAGAAGAGGTAGACCCGGGATGAGTAAAATCGATGCCCTTGCTCTTGCGCACGGGCAGGGAGGAAGCGAGACAATAGAGCTTCTCAGAAAAGTAGTCTTTAGCAGGGTTACAGACAACCTCAAGCGTGTCGAGGGGGGTGTCGGGATAGATAAACCCGACGATGGCTCCCTTATCCCGTTGCCTGACGGTAAGTTCTTAGTGGTAAGCGTTGACTCTTATACTGTTAACCCTCCTTTCTTTCCCGGCGGTAACATTGGAAGTCTAGCAGCGTCCGGCTCGATAAATGATGTCGTGATGATGGGTGGAAGACCTATAGCCATGCTCGACTCAATCGTCGCAGAGGAGGGGCTCCCCCTGAAAACGCTAGAGGAAATCGTGGACTCCCTAATATCTGTTCTGGAAAAAGAGGGTGTAGCTCTAATTGGAGGTGACTTCAAGGTGATGCCTAAGGGTCAACTAGATCGCATCGTGATAACAACCGTTGGTATAGGAGTTGCCGTACACCCTATTGTGGACGAGCCTAAACCGGGGGACAAGATTATTGTGACAGATTATATCGGTGACCACGGAACCGTTATCCTGATGTCGCAGCTAGGACTAGGAGATGTGGAGGAGATAGCTCATGGACTTTTAAAAAGTGACTCTAAGCCCTTGACCCCACTTCTAACAGTATTTGAAGAATTCGCGGGGTATATTCACGCAGCTCGGGACCCCACGCGTGGTGGTCTCGCAGGCGTATTGAATGAGTGGGCGCAGGAGAGTGGGCTCATAATGGTTGTCAGAGACGAGGATATACCCGTGCGTGAACCCGTTAAGCGATATGCTGAGATGCTGGGTGTAGACCCGGTATATTTGGCAAGCGAGGGGGTTGCTGTGCTCAGTGTGGCTTCCGAGAAGGCAGATATTGTCTTAGAGAGGCTTGTCTCGAGCGGTTTTAAGAATGCCAGGATTATCGGGGAGGTTAAACAAAGCGAGAAGTACAAGAGTTATGTCTTGTCTAAGACGGCTGTGGGAGGCTATAGGGTAATTGAGCCGCCTAGAGGAGTTCTCGTCCCTAGGATTTGCTAGGTGGTCGTGTTGAAGTCCTTGCGATTCGGGGGTGTTAAAGTTTCGAGAAGGGGGTTAGCTGGTGTCAGGTTAGATTATGAAGGAACCAGTATATGCATTGATGTCGTGCAGCCCGAGCGTTGTGATTACGCTCTCTATACTCATGATCACCCGAGGCATGCTCCTGCTGAGGATTGGTCTCGGGTTGTAGTCTCACCGTTCAGGGGGAATAGAATAGCTCCTGGTGAGAGTATCGAGTTAAGCAACGGAGTATTAGTTGAGGCTGTACATGCCTACAATCTTGGCATTCAAGAGACTGTAAAGCATCCCAGAGGCTTCGGGGCTGGCTATGTCTTGGAGTTCCGTAGTGGGCCCAGGATATACCACATGGGTGACACTGATCTAATAGAGGAAATTTTAAGCGTCAAGAACAAGCCACTAGACATAATGTTGGTGCCAGTGGGTGGGGATGGTGTTATGACCCCAGAGGAGGCCTCCGAGGCCGTTAAAACCCTGCGACCCTCCATCGCGATACCCGTCCACTGGGAGGATATTAGCAAAGCGCGTATATTCAAGAGGCTTACTCAGCCGTATACTCAGGTGGTGCTCTTAGAGGTTGACCGAGTTTGAGCGCGCGTAGGATTGTCCCACCATCAATGAGGTACAAAGCCATACCGATACAGGAATACAGGAAGGTCTATGAGGAGAGTATCCGCAAACTAGAGGAGTTCTGGGGCTCAGAGGCCGATATGCTTAGGTGGTCGAGAAAATGGAGTTCTATAAAATCAGGTGAGGGGCCCAATGCGAGATGGTTCACGGGGGGCCTCCTAAGCCCCTTCGAGAACATCATAGGCAAGCATAGAGGAACAAGTCTGTGGGGAAAACCGGCTCTTATCGGATTGGACGAGAATGGAGATGCTGAGGCGGTAAGCTATGCACGGCTGGAAATGATGGTTGCGAAGATTCATTGCGCGCTTGAAAACCTAGGGTTGCGTCAGGGCGACTGGGTAGTTGTTTACAGTCCACCCACGATCGCTGCCTTCGCCTTTATGCTCGCAGCGATAAGGGCTGGACTGCCGTTCGAGCCTGTATTCACCGGCTTTAGCCCCTACGAGATGTATAGACGTGTTATTACTAGGAATGCTAAAGCACTTTTTGTAACAGCGAGGTACATGCGTCGTGGAAAAAACATAGATGTATTAGGGAACAGTAAAAGTTATCTTGAACGCTTGTCCTCCAAGGGTGTTCTGGTGATATTGGAGGGTTCAGGAAATAAGGGAGTATTTTTGGAATACGATGATCTTCTCGAATACTCCTGTAACTCGCGAGAAGTGGTGGTGGACTCAAACCACAAGCTTTTCGGACTTCACAGCGGCTATGCAGAGGACTTTAAGCCAATCACACACGCGGCAGGCGGGTTCCTCGTACAGGCATACTCTACTTCGAGATGGATAGGCCTTAGATCAAGGGACACCGTCTTCTGTACTGTTTGGCCAGGATGGATAACAGGAGTAACTTATCAGCTCTTCGGTCCTCTAATGCTCGGCTCTACAGTCTTGCTATATAATGGTGGCCCCGACTGGCCTAGCTGGAGCAGGTGGCTGGACATAATCGATGCTTACGCTGTTACGGTTTTTATCACGACTGGAAGCGCTATACGGATTCTAGCGAAACAGGATCCCTCTATCTTCAAGTCGAAGAATGATACACTAAGAGAGATAATAATAACGGCTGAGCCACTTGAGCCGGAATTCTGGTATTGGAGCTATGAGATCCTTGGAACCCTGCCCTACCCTATAGTGGACTCACAATCCTCTAGAAACGGGAGCATACCTGTCTTAGACATGTATATACAGAGTGAGGTGGGCACCTTCCTAACGGGTAACCTCGTAAACTATACGTTCACTCCCATCGAGCCCGGCTCCGCGGGTCTTCCCTTTCCAGGATTTGCAGTAGATGTAGTAGACGATTCGGGTATCCCTGTTCGAGGAAAAACAGGTAAGCTCGTGATAAGGAGTCCTTGGCCTTCAACCCCAGTAGAGGCGCCACAGGAATTTTACGAATCGTGGAACAAGGGTTACTACGAAACAGGCGACTTAGCAGTTATGAGTGACACCGGCTACATATACCCTGCGGGACGCGCCGATGCAATCTTAAAAGTTAGCGGTTATAGGCTGAGTCCCGGTGCAGTCGAAAAAAGCATAATGTCGGACCCGACGGTCGAATGGGCACTTACAGTTCCTATGAAAAACCCTGACAAATTTGAAACACCTCTCGTAATATACTATGGAAAAGCCGATGAGGAGGAGATTGTGAAAGCTGTACGCGAGAAAGTGGGACCTATAGCAACCCCAGAGAGAGTTGTAAGGCTTGGGGTTAGACCCTCTTTAGCTCCCTCAGCCATAAGGCAAGAAATAGCCAAAGTGTTTCGGAGTGAAGATATTCAGAGTGCTCTAAGGAAACTTGAGTTCTACTTAAAATAAATTTCATAACATGAGCGAAGTGTTTTTGTATTTTGTTCTGATTTCTATAGGGAAAATGGCTATAAAATTGCAGTTTTTTCCTAGATATTGTAAATAGACTTTTATGAATAATATGCATAGGATTTGTCGCTAAAGGTGAAACAAGAATGAAAGCCCAGACACAAGTTCTGTTTGATGCAAGCCTAACCTCCGATATTTTCACCTCACTTGCAAACAGTGAGAAAAAACATATTCTCTATATTTTCTCTGAGACACTGAAATCACTCACCAAGTCATTCCTAGATAGGGGATTCATATGGTTGCTACCCGTTGTAACAAGTAAGGCTACAGACCCCCTTTGGCCAGACCCCGGTAGCAGTATCGAGACCCGACCCGAGCTAGAGATTTATGGTGAAAGGGTCAGGCTAACCCAGAGCATGATTCTCCATAAACAGATACTTGTTGCTGCAGGCTACGAGAAAATCTTTACGTTATCCCCTAACATTCGCATAGAAAGAAGAGAACGCGCTTCCACAGGCAGGCATGCATATGAGTTCACACAGCTGGACTTTGAAGTTAGAGAGGCAAAAAGGGAAGACATATTCCGCCTCGTTGAAGGAGTGATTTCAGAGTTATTTGACCATCTCGAAGAGTGTTGCTCAAGCATATTCAGAGAGATCGGAGTTGAAATACAAAAGCCTTCTACACCTTTCAAAATCTATAGGAGGCGGGATCTCGAGGAGACGTATGGTTCAGACTGGGAAATTCAGGCTTCTACCACCCTTGAAGAACCTTTTTGGGTAATAGACATTCCCCGAGAGTTCTACGACTTCGAGGATTTCAAGACTGGAGAATGGCACAACTACGATCTAATTTTGCCCGGAGGATATGGGGAAGTGTTGTCGGGAGCAGAGAGGGAGTGGCAGTACGAGAAAATACTTTATAAAATGGGAAGAGATAGGGTTTTACTCGACTCTTACAGGTATTTTCTCGATTTAGCTAGGAAAGGCCTACTAGTCCCGAGTGCCGGTGCAGGTATAGGTGTTGAGAGACTTGTACGCTGGCTCACACAGCGAAAACATATCGCAGAGGTTCAGGCTTTCCCGCGGATCCCGGGTTTTGTGGCCTCTCTCTAAGACCCCAAAAGTATCTTGGTTATTTTTTCTGGTATATCCGTTATGATGTAGTCTACATTAAGTTCCTTTAACCACATCGCCTTCTGCGGGTCGTTCACGGTCCAAACGGCGACCTTGTAGCCTACAGAGTGTAACTCCTCAACCAGTTCTTTATCGATGTAGTGGACATTTATGGAAACACCGTCAGCGTGTGCGAGTTCAACCTCTTTTATCGGGTTTGCCGGGCGATAATCAACATTTCCCAACATAGTTAAAACACTGGGATAGCTCTCCTTAACCTTTCTTAGCATGTTATGAAAGCCCGTGCTGACAATGACGTCGCTTATGCCATGGCTCAGGGCTAGCCGGACAACCTCTGTCTCGACACCCCTACTCTTGACGTCAAGCCAAACTCCCGCCTTACCCGCTATCTCTTTGAGATGCTCCTCTAGGTTTGAAGGAGCTAAGATAGGATCTTTCCCTTCTATAAGTAAGTACCCGTAGTTTATAATGAACTTTTTAACACCGGGAGCTCCTGATTCTACACCGTGCTTTACAACCAAACGACCATTAGCTAGGCTAACGTCAAACTCGATGAACTTCAAGGTCAACTTGAGGTATTTTTGTAGTATGCTTTTTCGGTTAGCCTTGTGGCCGACGATTACCGGGACGCTCGTTCTCATCAAGTATTCGAAGTGACATTAAAGAGATAAAGCTTTTGACCCTAGATAATAATTGTTAGGGTTGTTCAAGATAGGTCAAGAATATCTTTTAACAGTGACTTCATATCTTCTAAGGTCTCATAAAACCTTGGTGGCAATATGACCCTTGCCCTGGCTAACTTGTCTTCGAGAGTTAAGTATTCTTCATAGATATTTTCCCTTACAATACTCTCTCCTAGAGCAAGCGCTACAACCCTCTTTTGAAAGCTTGCTAGCCTGTCGTATAACTCCCAGTCAACCTTACCCTTCACGACCCCAGCGCGTATAAATTCTTCCAGCAAGTCTCCGAGGTTCTCCAGATTACGTACAACTACTCTCGTATCTACAAGCTTCACCTTTTCAGAGCTGGGATATGAGGGATCCGATATCCTGCTTCTTATTATTCGTACAGCAAGGAAGTATAGTCTGTCGACTATATCATCCATGTATAAGATCTTTTCAGCTAGGGAAAGATCCCCTGTCTCGACAACACGGAACGAGAGATTCAACATGGATAAGGTTGTAGAACTCATCCTTTGTACTAAAGAGTCCAGATCGTAATCAGGCCTCGTAAAGGACTGCAGAACAACTAATCCAGGCTCCTCCCCCACAAGCTCTAACCCGAGTAATAACTGCCTAGCCCTTTCGACAGTTCTCAGAACATCGTCTCGGCACTCTGGATTCACTGTTATCTCGATTACCTCAAATCCTCGAAGGTATGCTGAAACGATGTTTCTGAAGAGATCTTTGCTGCACAACAAACTAACTTGTTTTTTCTCGTCCTGCTTTCGAATTGAGAACGGCGTAATTTTAAGGGATCCGTCCTCTTCCACTGTTAGAGCTACTATACCGTTTCCTCCAACCCTTTCCTGAACCCATGTTTTCGGGAGCGCGACATAAAAACTGCTCCCTATTCTTACTATCCTTCTAGTCTCCACATCTAATCGTTCTTTAACTTTCTAAATATGTTTTGTTTCATTATCATATAATAGAAAAGTTAAATTATGCGAGTCATACCCTAGACAAAAATATATTAGTGAGAATGGGGGAAATGCTTATTCGAGGCCTCTTGTTCGAGACTCTCAAATCGTTAATGCTCATATTCTCTTTCCTACTTTACGTACTATTCGTTGTTCCCATTAAGGCCTTAGCCCAAACCCTGCGTCCCTCATACGACGGAATATTCATCATAGCACCAGGTTCCCGCGGCGTGGTCGTACAGCCTCAAGCCAGAAAACATATTTTTCAATTAGCCCTAGCATGGGGGGCGAGTGCCGGGCTAAGGCTTACATCACAGGGACACTTACTCAAGAAGACACCCCCTACAAGTCCAAGGGGCTACGTGTTAAGCCTTGCCGTCTCCCTTAAAAACTACTTGGAGTCGAAGGGTTACCGTGTGCGTGTAAAGTTAAAGGACGTCATGGGAGAAGAGTTAATAGCGGTAATGGAGATTAAGAAAGAGAGTCTCCTAGCAAAAATAGTGGAATATGCTGAAGCACTCAGACCCTCACGTAGAAAAAATCCTTTGTTTACTGAGACCTCTTAATTATATAAATCTTGGAGCCCACGAGTTGGTTGTTAGGTATTAATGCAATGGTCCCGTCATCCTTCTTTACCTGAGTGAAAAGTGTTGAGATGTCTTCTATTACTCCCTGCTCTCCTGCAACATTAACATAGTCTCCGATCCTTACAGGTCTGGCGAGTAGCACGAATAATCCTGCAACAGCCTGGCCAAGGACTTGTTGAGTAGCATAGCCTATGATCATACCTATGAAGCCTCCGAGGGCCACGCCGGCTGCTCCACCCGCGGCTCCACCGGCGATGCCTGCTGCTAGAGCTCCAATGCCCATTATCGTGAAGATGCTTCTAACGGCTGCGGCTGTGCTGTGTGGGTGGCGTATGCGGAGCATCCAGTAGACGAGATTAGAGAAACTTCTCACGATCATGTAGCCGAAGAATAAGGCGAGGCCTATCCCTATGTAGGTCGAATATGGGTCTATAAGATCCTTGAACGATGGGATAAGGGAGGGTATGGTAGCAAATATCAGGGCATTAACGATTATATAGAGTAAAATCCAAAGTATGAGATTTATCGTTGCTCCTCTGATTTTTTGAGGGATGTTTTCTTGAGACACAAGTAATAAAAAACTTTATTGTTTTTTAAACATTTTAGTTCAAAAAATAGTGTTATCTAAGACTAGAAACAGTTAAGAGGGCCTTATTTAGTTCTTGGTGGGAGATCATGAAGGCTTGCCGCTATGTGCTAGTCCTCTTTATTACTTTGGGGATCATCCGTGCGTTAGGCCAGTGCCTTGAGCCCTTGGACGAAAACGCCTTTGAGGTTGTACTCAATATTCCTTCTATAAGACTTGACACGATTAAGCTATCCTCTTACAAGGAGGTCTCAAAAATCGGCTTGAATGTTTTCGCATATAGGAGCGGTTATGACGATAGATTCGCAGTCGTCTTAAGCCTCCAGACAATACCCGGCTCTAGTACGCCGTACCCGGTGCTCCGTGTTCAACTCATTGATGAAGCTTCTACAGTGACTTACGAGGATCTTAGGCGAGTGCTAGGTCTTGAACTTGAACGACTCACAAAGTCAGGTGTTCTCGTCGGCTTAAACGACAGCTTAAAGGCAAGAATAGTGTCACAGGCAAGGCTGGGACTCGCAGGCTGGGATATGAGGCTAGTATGGGATGATGGACAGTTTAAGCCCTACATTGACTCATCGATTTACGTTCAGCAGAGGGGATGCCAGCTCCCGTTAGTTACCGACTACTCTAAGTTGCCTGTATGGTCCAGCGTTGGAGAGGGCGCCGCTTGGAGCCCTATATTCCTAGGCGTTTTCACAGGACTTTTAATGATCTCGCTTGTTTTTTACTTTAAGACAAGAAAACGTTTATCTATGGAGGCCTTGAAAAAGACTTGAATACACATGTTTGGTGAAGTTGGCTTCTGGGACTCCATTCTTTTTATACTACTAGGGGTTTTTACAGCTCTTTGGGGTGTTCGCCTGGCAAGGCTTACAGCTTCACTCATTTTTGGATTCTGGCTAGGGTACGTATTTTATGCCTTCACTACACCTACGCTTAAAGCCTCGCTTACCCCTCTCGTGCTTTTTTTACTAGGATTTATTATTGGTGCAATGATAGGTTTTGCAGCCTTTAAACTGGTCGTCTCACTCCTTACCGGCTTTATGATATCTTACCTTTTAGTGGCAACCGGCTACATAGTTAACGGTGAGACGGCTTTAGTAGTACTTTCCCTTGCCTTCGCCGCAATAATTTATGCGGTCATGGAGAAGATTCTGGCTTTGGGATTCGCTACTATGGGCGCGGGACTTGTATACATCGGCTTAAGGGGGGCCAGTATTCCTCCTAATATATCCCTAATTGTGGCCGTGTTAATCCTTATATTGGGATTAATGAGTCAGCTTCGCCGTTGAAACTTGCTTTAATTTGAGTTATATGGTCTAAACGTATTAGACATTCTCTTTCGGTAAAGACTACATGAAAAATTTTTAATATATTTTCCATGTGTAAATTTACAATGAGATCATATGACGTAGTGATTGTTGGAAGCGGAATAATAGGTTTAATGACGGCTTACAAGCTCGCTCATTACAATGTTAGCGTTCTGGTTCTCGAGGAAAATCCTGAACCTGGATGGGGTGTATCTAAGGGTCACGCCGCTATAATTCACGTCGTGCAGCTTCCCTTCAGCTCTGTTAAGAGTAAAATGGCCAGGGAGGGAAACAAGAGAATGTTTGAAATAGCCGAGAGGCTTGGAGTCCGATACGTAAAAACAAGTACTCTTGTTGTGGCTACAAAGCTACACCACCTGCTAGCCATGCCCCTGATAGCGCTTTACTTGAAAATTAATCTCGGCAAAGACTACCCCGTCAAGCTTAGAAGTAGGGCGTATTTGAGGCGAGAAGAGCCTGCCTTAACAAAAAAGGCCCTAGGAGCGATCGAGGTGTACGGGTATGGATGCATAGACAACTTCGACCTCATGTATCGTCTATACGAGTTTGCAAAGGATAATGGTGTTGAATTCAAGTTTAGCACAAGGGCGAGCCGTGTATCAATTCAAGATGACTTTGTTGAGATTGTAACGGACAAAGGGGAAAATTACAAGGCTAGGTTCCTCGTGAACGCGGCTGGACTCTGGGCCGATGAGATATACAACATGCTAGGCGATGAAGTCAGCTTTGAACTGGGAAAAGGAGTACTACTCGTGTTTGACAGGAGCGTTACCCGCAGGTTTATTTCTCCACTTTACCTCAAACCCGACCCTAAGACTAAGGGCGGAGCAATTATGTTCACAGTGGACGGTAAGGGTCTCTGGGGTCCCAACCTTAGACCAGCACGCGACAAGTCTGATCTGAGTGTTGATGAGGAGGACATAAAAGCTCTAATGGAGAAATTTTCCCCTCTCTTGGATGTTGATCCCGGGATACCTATCAAGGCTTATGCAGGGATAAGGCCCATACCCCCTGAGAACGACTTCCGTATAGTTTACTCTACAAAGTCCAAACGTGTAGTCCACGCTGTTGGAACAGAGTCGCCCGCCTTCACAGCCTCTCCAGTGATAGCTGAGAAGATTCTCGAAATGTTGAAGGCTTCCGGTCTCACATTATCAGAGAAGGAAAACATACTCTTACGCAAGCCATTCACTAAGAGCAGATATGCACCCGAGAAAGCTAGGGGAAGAGTCGTATGTATGTGTAACCTTGTCACAGAGGAGGAGATTAGGGAGGCGGTAAGGAGAGGTGCAAAGACTCTTCAAGGGGTTATGCTGCGAACTGGCGCCGGTATGGGTCTTTGTCAGGGGTCTAAATGCATCGCTGAGGTTGCGAAGATAGTTGCGGAAGAGCTGGGTGTAGGAGTCGAAAATGTTACTTTTAAGGGGGAGAACTCTTGGTTAGTGAGAAGGGCGAAATAAAGCTCCTAATTATCGGCGGCGGGCTCGCAGGATTGTCCTTAGCTTCTTACCATGAGCAATCAATCGTTTTCGAGACCCGTAGCCGACCTGGCGGTTTCTTCCTCTACGACGATCTCCCAGTCAGCCGTTCGCGGGGTAAGGATTTGGTCAGTGGTTTCCTGTCTAAAGCAAAAGTAGTGACAGAGAGAATGGTTTATAGGGTCGAGGAGAATGGAGTGTGGACTCTAGGAGAAACTGGAAGTGAGTTCCACAAGGGTATGCCTGTTCTTGCATCTGGATTCCGGGAAAAAACAACCTTAGAGCTCGGGATTTATGGATATAGACCTGCAGGCGTTTTCACACTTTCCTCAGCCTGGGACTTTACCAACTCGGGCTTCCTCATAGGAGAGCGCATTCTGGTTTACGGGTTTAATCATTTTTCTCTGTCTTTAGTCTCTAAGCTCTCGAGGTTAGCTGAAAAGATTATAGTTATCTACGATGAAGAATCCTTTATTTACAAGCCCGACACTCTACGCGAGTTTGGAGTCGAAGCTGTTAAGGGTAAAGTTCTATATATTGAGGGTAAGAGCCGTGTAGAAAAAGTTAAAACAACCGCCGGGGAATTCGCAGTTGACACGCTTATTCTAGCCTGCCTCACTCCTTTAAACATGTTTACCACGAGGTTTGCGACTGGAAATGCCGCCATGATTATAGAGGATCCTCTTAAGGTAGTTGAATCTTCAAATTTGGTAGCTCATGCTATTTTGGAGCCGGGAGAGTCTGGGCGCATTGAGAGTAACATACCTGTGGTACCGCAGACATTTAAACTCAGACATCCGTATGTCATGTTGGGTTTACGAGAGGGGTTCAAAGCTGAGATAAATGGACGCACAATTACCGTCGATGAGCCCTATCCAGTTGTGGAAATCCCAGCTGAGAAGGTTGTTAGAATAAGGGCGGGTTAAATGTATGCTGTTATAGATGTGGGGACAACGGGCATCAAACTCTCAGTATACGATCTTGATGGGCGACTAGTCCATAATGAGAAGTTTATCCTCGGCTATGAGAAGTTAGCTTCAGGCCTAATAGAACAGAATTCGCGGGAAATCCTGAAAGTTGTAAAAGGCTTTGCACGTAGGGCGAAGGATAAAGGTGCGAAGAATCTAGGGCTCGCAGTTTACAGAGCTTCAGTGGTTGCCTGGGACAAAAGTGGTGAGCCTTTGACGAATATTATAACTTGGATTGATGGTAGAGGAAATAGTGTTCTCAGAGGACTCCCTGTCCATGTAAAAGCGCTGAGGAGCATAAGTAAACCTCTTTCGTACATATTGAGCCCAGACTCTCCTGCTGTCCTTATGAAATGGATCTACGAGAACATTAGTGGGTTGAGGGAGAAGGTTAAAGAGGGAGAAGCTTTTTTATGGACGCTGGACTCCTACCTCCTTTACAATATCTCGGGAAAATTCCTGTCAGATGCGACAAGTATAACTCTAACGGGTCTTGTCCATCCTCGTAACTTTAGAGATATAGGACTTGTATATGAGATCTTAGGCCTTCCAAAATTACTTCCCGAGGTTGTCGATAATGTCGAAGAAATAGGAGAGCTTGAGGGGCTCAAAGTCAACGCGGTTATAGCTGACCAACAAGCAGCAGCGGTTGGCTTGGGAGTCGTTAAAAGAGGGAGGCTTGAAAGCGTTCACGGGACTGGAAGCTTTCTCGAGCTATGCACCGGGGATTATAGGATGCCAGAGGCAGGGCTTATTCCTATAGTTATTTTGAAAGACCAGGGATCGATCACATATGGGGTTGAGGGGTTCCTCAGGACTACGGGTTCAGTTGTTGATTGGCTGAGAAGCATTGGTTTCTTTAAAGATTACGAGGAAATGGAGTTTTTAGCGGCTCAAGGAGATAAGCGCTTGCTTTTTCTCCCATCCTTTGGAGGCCTCAGGACGCCTAAAGCCAACAACATATCTGGTTTAATAGCTGGCCTCAAATTACATACAACAAGGGCTGATCTTGTGGCAAGTCTAGCTTGGGGGGTTGCCCTCTACATGGCCTACCTTGCTGAAGCTGCGATGAAAAGCATAAAACATATTGAAGAACCTATGTGGGTTGCCGGTGGCTTCTCAAAATCAGACGCATTTTTGCAAATGCTGGCCGACGCTACTGGGATACAAGTGGCCCGTCCGACAGACACAGAGGCTAGCTCCCGGGGTGTTCTTAAATTGTTAATGCTTGGATCAGGACGTGCTGGTCGGGAGATATTAGCTGACCTTCCACAAATTCAGAGAGTTTTTACTCCCACACTCCCAGAAGAAACTCGTAAAATGTATATGTCAAATTTTATAGAAATCCTTAAGGTGTTATCGAAATGGGAGAAGAACATTTTCCTAAAGAGAGACTTATAGAAAAACTTGAATCAGAGTTCCCTGGACGATTTGCACGGGACAAGACTACACTTAGGCTATACAGCAGGGACTATTGGCCGCTAGCTTTATTGAAGGAGACGAGGGGCGAGGAACTGCCTCTACCTTTAGGGGTTGTGTGGCCCGAGTCCGTTGAGGAAGTCTCGAGGATAATTAAACTGTGTAACGATTATAGGATCCCATTTGTCCCATACGCCGGAGGGTCTGGAGTCATAGGAGGAACGATTTGTAAGGACTGCGTAGTTATAGACGTGAAGAGGATGAACAAGGTTATCTCTTTCTCAGAGGAGGATGCTATAGTTGTAGTGGAGTCGGGTATTCTTCTCAAAAAGCTAGAAGATTTCTTAAACTCTAGGGGCTTTACACTGAGACATATTCCCCAATCATTTCCAGAAGCCGCCATTGGCGGTTTGATAGCAACCATGAGCACAGGCCAGTTCAGCACTAAGTACGGAGGCATAGAGGAACTCGTATTGGACTTGGAGGTCGTAACCCCTGATGGCTCAATCATTCCTTTGAGGAAAAACACTGTTCCCCGAGCTGCAACAGGTCCCAATCTTAAATACCTACTTATAGGAAGTGAGGGACAGCTCGGTGTAATCACTAAAGCCGTTTTAAGGGTTTTCAGACTCCCTAAAAATCAATGGAAGAATTCTTATGCATTTCCTGACTTCGAGTCAGGTCTAAAGGCGATGCGTGAGTTGATGCTCTCGGGTTTGACGCCTGCGGTCGCCCGATTGTATGATAGGGATGATGCTTCGCTAAGATTCCACCACGATAGGGACATCCTCCTCCTCATATTCGAGGAGGATAACGAGAGACTCCTAAGCGTAAAGACTGAGGAGTCCGAAAGAATCATTAAGAATTACGGAGGCGTAGCTATTGGTCCCGAGCCGGTTGAAAAGTGGCTTGCAACGCGCTTTGACGTTATCTCAGAGTTGAAGAAACTTGTCGTACCACTTAATCTATGGTTCGACACCATAGAGACTGCTGCAACCTGGAGCGCCCTGCCCCGCGTTTACCGGGTTTTCAAGGAAAGAGTCAAGAAAGTCAAGGGAGTGTACGCGGTTCTTGCACATGCCTCCCACTTCTATACAACTGGAGCCTGCATCTATTTTACCTTGACATATGAGGCTAATGAAGAAACGTATTGGAGAATGTGGGAGGAAGCCATGAAGACTCTTTTGGAGACAGGAGCCACGATTAGCCACCATCATGGAATCGGGTTACTGAGGAAGAAATGGGTTAGAGATGAACTTGGAGACACGCTTGAATACCTTAAAAGGATAAAGCGTTGCCTTGATCCAAATAACGTCTCGAACCCAGGAAAGTGGCTCGGTGAATAAGGTTGCCGAGTATAAAAGTATTAAGAATCATCAAGATTACGCCGGGCCTCGTAGCAAGGTTTGTAATGCTTCCTGCACGCCAGGTTGAGAATCCATGTCTTTATTGTCCAGGAATATGTATCGCTAGTTGTCCGACCTATACATCTACGGGAAACCTTGCTTTGAGCCCTCTAGGCTACTCGCGTGACAAGCAACTAGCAGTTGAGAAGTGCTTAAAGTGCTGGCGCTGCAGTTTTGACTGTCCCCTGAACTTTCCTTTACCGGAAACGTTCGAGGAAAAACCTGTCAAGCTAACCCTAGAGTTTAAGAAGATGGGAAGACCCAT
>NZ_JBMFLX010000005.1:0-45464 GCF_049970975.1 Infirmifilum sp.
CCCCCTCCCTTGCCTTGAGCTGTGCTAGGAGTGCCCTGTCCTCAGGCGTGCTTTTCCCCGCCGTGAAGCGTGCCAGTGCTATGCAATTCGTCCTGCTTAGCAGGCAACACGGGCTGGAGGGGGGCAGTATGGGGATCTGCGTGTAGTCCTTGAGAGGCTTGCAAGGGGTGATTGGAGGGCTGTCAGGGACGCGGAGGACCTGCTACGAGTCCTTCAACGGGTCGGCGACGGGAGGCTCGCCAGGATACTCGAGGGCGGGCCGCACCGGGGGGGCGTTGGACGCTTACAGCCGGGCGTTGTCCCTTGCCGGGGGCCTCAACATTAACCCGGGGGGTCCAGGGCTATGCAGGCCTTTCAGGTTGACCATGCAGGGAGGGCGTATCACGCCCTGACGGAGGCGATCGAGGAGATAAACCTTCGACGCACACGCATCGCCTCCCTCAGGATCTACGCTGACATCCTCCAGACTGCAGGGTAGTGCTTGACAGCATCGATGCGACACTTGGGGAGCAGGGGGAGCATAGGAACATGCTTGAAAGTCTCCTCGATGAATAGGAGGCCTCTTTCTTTAGGATCTTGGAAAAACCCTTTATAAAAGAGCGTCTTTGAAGCCATATAAACATGATAAGAGAGCAGCTACAGGTCTCAGGCTCTAAAGCTGAAATAATCCTAGCGTGCCTAGAACGGAGTCAGGGGTCTGGCCTCCAAGAACTAATTAGATGGGTTAAGGAAAATACAAGTGAAGGCTTATGGCTCATATTAACCAATGATTGCTGTAAGCTCCCGTCATGGAAAGTCCTAAAAACAGGTCTGCTATACTCCATTAAAAACTACCTGGAGAATAAAATGATTTCAAGAACCCTTGTGCTTGAACTGTTACTTTACCTGATAGGGGATAGAAACATAAAAAATCTTCAAGGCTTCTTCTTCGAAGGAAACAGTAAACAAATAGGACTAATAGGAATCTCGTTGAAAGGTGAAACAGTGCTCTATGATACCTTCAAGAGATTTAGAGAAGCTCACCAGCTCGAGGAGGCATCATACGACGAGGACTGCTGGGTTCCAGTATATTCTGCTTTTCTCAAGGCACCCGCTGATAAGGATGTCTTAACCAAGATCTTGAGGGCCAGAGCCGCTCTTCTCGAGCTCTCCGCCTGAGGAAGGCCTTCTCCTCATCGCTCTAGCCTCTCGCCTAAGTTTTTCGACAGATATTATACTCGAGGGCTTCAGGATGCTGATACCAGCTTTATCACCTATAATTTCGACCACGATCACCTTGTCAGGGGTCTCAAGGTTTACCTTATTCTTTATGTTCCCTGCAATAGCCTCAATTATGTCCTCGCGTTTTAGATCGGATAAGCGTACGCGTACTTCAACCTTGAAACTCTCATTGGGCTCCAGACCAGCATTAGCTAGCTTTAGTGCCGTGTCTTTTATGTCCTGTAAGGAGGCAGGGACAACAACCTGAATGGGGACGACTTTTAGAATGTATCGGAAATAGTAGGGATTCTCTAATATTTTTTCACGCATCTTACTTACAAACTCTTCAGGATCTTTCTGTGTCTTTGCTACAATCAGGGATGGTAGTCCCGTCTTACTAGCATCCAAGCCCCTATCGCCTAGCTCGCTAGCGAAAAACCACAGCTCAGAGATACAATCGTTTTCACGTGCTCGGTAGGTTGAAACTATAAGATTGAAGTCCTCGAGCATTTTCAGCTACCTCTAACCAAAGCGTGTAATCCGAAAGGGGACAATCTATATATACATGTTGTGGGGGGTTAGCGTTTAGCTTGAATCGGTGAATATAATGGAGTTTTGCCCTAAATGCGGTACCCTCATGGTCCCAAAGAAGAAAAAAGATGGCGTCTACCTAGTCTGCCCTAATTGCGGTTACGAAGTGAAAGCAAAGGACACAAAGGGCTATTCTACGCGTGAAAGTGTCTCGGAGGAAAAGAAGACAAAGGTTTCAGTCTTCGATGTGAAGGGGGCCAGAGCGGATGAGGAGGAGCGTAGCCAGCTTCGAGAGATATATGAGGTATTTCTCGAGACGCTAGCAGAGGAAGAAGAGACTGGTGAAGAGTAGACCGTTCAAGGCTGGCTTGGATGAGGGTAGCCGTCGTAGACAAGGCTCTTTGCAGGCCAAGCAAGTGCAGCCTCGAGTGCGTCCGGTTCTGCCCGGTAAACAGGTCGGGATCGAAGTGTGTATGGATAGATGAAACGGAGAAGAAGGCTAGAATATCGGAGGAGCTCTGTGTCGGCTGCGGCATATGTATTAAAAAGTGTCCCTACTCCGCTATATCGATCATTAATCTTCCAGAAAAACTGTCTAAAAGCCTGGTACACAGGTATGGTCCAAACGCCTTCGAACTCTTCCGCCTCCCAACCCCCAAGGAGGGGCGCTCGCTAGGCATACTTGGAAGCAACGGTGTAGGCAAGTCAACATCTTTAAAAATCCTTGCTGGGGTTCTCAAGCCCAACCTGGGAAGATTTGAGAGTCCACCCGACTGGGACGAAATAATAGACTTCTTCAAGGGTTCAGAGCTACAACCATATTTCGAAAAAATGGCTAATGGAAGGCTCAGGGTTTCCTATAAGCCTCAAGCCGTCGACTCTCTTCGAAAATACGATCTAAGGGTTGGGGAAGCACTGCAAAGAGCTGACGAGAGAAATGTTTCAAGAGAGCTTGCTGATTACCTTAATTTATCAAGCCTCAAAGATAGACTGCTCAAACAATTAAGCGGGGGCGAGCTTCAGAAAGTAGCTATTGCGGCTGCTCTCTCCAAGGACGCCGACGTCTATCTCCTCGACGAGCCTTCAAGCTACCTGGACATAAGGGAAAGGCTTCGCGTTGCAAACCTAATAAAAGAACAGGTAAGGCCGGGAAAATACGTAATAATAGTTGAGCACGACCTTGCGGTTCTAGACTACGTAAGCGACCTGGTCTCCATTATCTACGGCGAGCCAGGCGTGTATGGAATTGTAGGCATAGTTAAGGGTGTAAGGGCAGGCATAAACTCCTACATCCAAGGGTACATCAGGGAGGAAAACATACGATTCCGAGAGTACCCGATAGAGTTTCACGAGAGGCCCCCACCTGTAGAGTGGCCGAGCGAAAGCGTTCTGGTCAAATGGGGCACAATTCATAAAAGCCTTGGTGAATTCACTCTGCGAGTTGAAGAGGGAAGGGTTCACCGCGGGGAAGTCGTAGGGGTTCTCGGTCCGAATGGAATAGGTAAGACAACCTTTGTTAGGATTCTAGCGGGGGAGATCGAGCCCGACGAGGGCTGGGTTGAGAGGGTACAGAATGTCCGGTTAAGCTACAAGCCCCAGTTTCTCGGCGAGGTCAAGTTTGAGGGAACGGTAAGAGAGTTTTTACGGTCATCCGAGGTCGATACATCTTCTCCTACGATTCAGGCCGAGCTCATGAAGCCTCTCCGGGTTCACTCTCTGCTAGACCATTACATGCAAGACCTGAGTGGTGGTGAACTACAAAGAGTCCTTATCGTGGCTGCCCTGGGAAGGGAGGCTGACATCTATCTCCTCGACGAGCCTATGGCTTACCTGGACGTGGAGCAGAGATACGCTGTAGCGAAAGTTATCAAGAGGCTCACTGCAGAGAAGGGTGTTTCAACCATAGTTGTCGAGCACGACATCGTAGCGATAGATTTCCTTGCAATGACGCTTATGGTGTTCCGAGGCATTCCAGGCAAACAAGGAGAGGCGTCGTCTCCAATGGATATGAGGAAAGGCATGAACCTATTCCTTAAAGATATGTCATTAACATTCAGGCGTGATCCTGACACGAAGAGGCCCAGGATAAATAAGCCGGGCTCTTGGATGGATAGATACCAAAAAGAAGTTCTCAAAGAGTACTATTACGTTGTAATGCAGGAGAAGGAATCTGAGAACTCCCAAGAAAAATGAAACATCAACGAAGAGTATCACTTTTTTGTAATCAAGAAAGCAGTAGAAAAGAAAGAAAAGATTTATAAACTATCCAGTAATTGTTCATTCTGCGTAAAAACCCTAAGGCGATGAGTATGGCTGAGGCAGGAGTTATCTTTGTAGGCAACAAGCCAGTAAGCAGCTACGTCCTAGCAGCAGTTACACAGTTCAGCAGTGGAAGCAAGCGCGTAGTCCTAAAGGCGAGAGGCCGAGCAATCTCCAGGGCTGTAGACGCTGCCGAGCTTGTAAAGCGCTTTCTAGGCGGCAACGTCAGCTATGGAAACATAAAGATTGGCAGCGAGAAAGTCGGAGAGCCCGGCAAGGAGCGCACCGTGTCAACTATAGAGATTGAGATTGTGAAAACCGCTTAAAACGCTGGGCATCCAAGTTTTTCTTTCTCTAACTCTATATTTAAAAAGTGTTTGACATGATTCGAATAAAAGCGAACATAGACAAAGTTGTCCTTCTTGAAGGTGAAAATCTTCAAATAACTTTTAATTTAACAAATGAGGCTTCAAGTGAAATTACAGGTAAGCCGTACATTCTACTCAGAGTGAAGGGAAAGGAGGAGATATACATTGTCTTCGACAGCTTAAAGCTCCAACCAGGACAGACGAACGAGTTTAAAGCGGAAATAAAAGTCCCCACGTCCTGGGGAGAGGGAATTTTAGGTGTATATTTCGAAGTAGAGGGAAAAGTAATCTCATCCCTGGAGTACCCCATCTACGTTGCTAGAAAGGGAGACGCTATATACGTTGCCTTCGTGTGGCATCATCATCAAGCCCCACAGTTTTACCCTGACGGAACATTCAAGGATCTCTGGGCCTACAAACACGTACTGGAAGGCAGCTTCTATTCTTTCAAGGGAGGTCCTTATGCGATTCACATGAACATTCACGAACGACACCCCACCTTTAAAGACGTGGATCATTTCTCCCCTTCACTCCTCGAGCAATGGGAGTACGCAATTACCCGAGGGGAAAACCTCCCAGGCGAGGTGAACACAAGAAAAAATGAGTTCGAGAACCTGCTTGCGCAAATTCGGTCTCTAGCCCAGAAGGGTGTGATTGAGATCCTTGGAAGCGTATATGCGCATACAATCCTAGGTTTTATACTGCGAAAGGCATACGAGAAGGGACTCGTAGAGGAGGCCAAGACTCTAATAAAATGGGAGATCGCTCGGGGCCTGGAAATAGTTGAGCGTGTCACGGGCATTCGTCCTATAGGCTTCTGGACCCCCGAGATGTTCTGGAGCATGGAGCTCGTAAACATATACAGCCAGATGGGCATCAAGTACACCGTCCTTTGCGAGCAACACTTCTCAAGGTCCGGTGGGGATAAAAACTCCATATACGACCCTTACCTCGTAGTAGATCCAGTCTCATCCAGCCAACTCATTGTCTTTTTCCGAGACCTCACACTTAGCAACTGGATAAGCTTTAATGTGGACTTTAAGGACGAGCAGGATGCAGACCAGGCAGCCAGGAGATTTGTCGTTGAACTAGCAAAGAGGCGGGAAAATGCTCCCGGAGGAGTAGTAGTTATTGCACTCGACGGTGAAAACTGGATGATTATGCCCTCTTATCGAACCTATGCACCCTATTTCCTCTCCCAGATAGTAAAATACATCGAGAACAGTACCGTGATAAAAATGACTACATTGAAGGACTATCTAGAGTCACATACCCCCACGAGAATCCTCACATATATTCCATACGGCTCCTGGATAAACCTTAGTGATCGCCAATGGACGGGTCCTGTTAAGGACAAGTTGTGGGAAAAGGCTTTCACAGCTCTCGCAAAAGTTCTATCATTATACTTTTCGATCGGGGAGGACGCCTGGAAAATATCCCACGACCCCAGCTCTGAACTCTACAAGGCCATGAGAGCAGTTTCAATAGCCTTCGACAGTGATTTCTACTGGTACGGCGAGATCGAAAGAGAAGCTAGGTTCGTGGAGACATGGGCCGACGAGGCCATGAGGATAGTCGACACGTTCCTGAGTAACAACCTCAAGGTTGTGGTTGTTGAGCGTGGGAAGAGTCACGTCATAATACAGTTGGAGAATCACGGATCCCTCCCTCTGAATATTACCTTGACTGTGGAAGCAAGGAACTACAGGAACGAGTCGAGAATCACTCTTAAGCCTAAAACACTCAGAAAGATACCTGTATACACTCCGCACGGAGATTCTACTCGATTAGAAGTGAAGATCGGATCAATAACTATAGCAACCCTTACCTAGGCCTTATTACAGGAATAGATTTAATCCTATCCAATTTCATACTACATGAGATTATGGAAAACGAGAACGAAAAACCTAGAATAGATGCACTGACGATAGCACTAGAGGGAATCAATGCCGCTGACCCTGAAAAAGCTGTAAAGCAATGGATTTCCCTCGAAGGGGACACCCTCCTTCTAAAGGATGGGCATGCCATTAATGTAGCAGGAAATGTGTATGTCGTCGGTGCTGGGAAAGCCTCTGGTGGAATGGCGCTAGGATTAGAGTCCGTTCTAGGTGAGAAAATAAAGGAGGGAGTAGTCTCGGTTCCCGAAGAGATAGTTGACCGTTACAAGCTTAAAAGAATAAAACTGGTGGGTGCTACTCATCCTAAAGCCTCTGATAAGAGCGTTAACGCTGGCCGTCTAGTGCTTGAGACTATATCTAATCTTAAACCCGAAGATCTTGTCGTGGCTTTGTTTTCTGGGGGAGGCTCCGCATTACTCGAATATCCTGTCCAGGGAGTCAGTATCGAGGAGATAAGCGATATCAGCTTAAAGCTTATGAGGCGCGGAGCAGACATCTTCGAGCTTAATACTGTTAGAAAACATCTTTCCATGATCAAGGGCGGCTGGCTTGCACGCCACGCCCAGCCTGCGCGTCTAGTAGCTCTAATGATATCAGACGTTATTGGTGACCGAATGGACACTATAGCCTCTGGTCCAACAGTACCCGACCCCACAACATTCAAGGATGCACGCGACATCCTGGTCAAATACAGGCTATGGGAAGAGGTCCCCGAATCTATAAAGGATCACATTGAGAGGGGCTTAAAAGGCGAGGTTCCTGAAACTCCAAAGCCGGGGGATCCTCTTTTCTCGAAGGTGAAAAACGTGATCATAGCCAGTAACATGATATCGCTGGAAGCGATGGCGAGGAAAGCTGGAGAGCTGGGCTACAACCCATTAATCCTCACGTCTATGCTTGAAGGCGAAGCGCGCGAAGTTGGAAGAGTCATAGTCTCGTTAATAAAAGAGGTTAAAAGGTCAGGGATTCCCGTCAAACCACCAGCTGTACTTCTTCTCGGAGGCGAGACAACGGTCACAGTTAGGGGCAACGGAATAGGCGGCAGGAATCAAGAAATGGCATTAAGCATAGCGATAGGAATAAGGGGGTTAAAGGGCGTAGCCGTAGCATGTATAGGCAGCGACGGGAGAGACGGACCAACAGATGCCGCCGGGGCGGTTGTCGACGGAAACACATACGAGCTGGCTCTCCGGCAAGGCCTGAAGCCGGAAGACTTCCTCACGAACAATGATAGTTACAACTTCTTCAAAGCGTTGGGAGGTCATGTTAAAACAGGCTACACAGGGACAAATGTCAACGACTTCGTGATAGCAGTCATAAATCAAGTAGACTAGTCACTATCAATACTTTTTCTCAGAACAAATTAAGAGAAAAAATTTAGAGTAAAAAGATAGTAATAGATGGCTTAGAAGCGGCGTCTACCGCCCCTTCTTCCTCTGAATCCAGTATCTTCAAACTCTTTTTCAGAAATATTCATCTCAGAATTTACTTCCTCGATTTTTTCCTCAGAAGGTTTTATAGATCCAAAGCGCCCGAGCCCTAGTCTTAGCTTACCCTGATACAGCGAGACATAACCGTTGTTAAGCGTCACTGTTTCGCCAACCATCCCTTTAAACTGGTCGATCTCGTTGTCCCACGCAGTCAATACTGCTACGCCTGTCTCGTCGCCGACCAGTACATCAGCCACTCGGTGCTCGGAACCATCACGTCTCGAGGTAATCTGTTTTTCCTCTCCAACGTTAAGAACCTTGAAGGTCACGGAGAACCTTCTAGTACTAGGAGTTATGTCTGCAATTTTTACTTCTCTTGTTTCTCCTACATTATACATTTGTCTCTCTCGAGTCGCCTTTTTAGGCGCAATGCCAGAAGGTTACGCCCAGTTATATATGTGTTGGTTTTCCTCTATTTTTCCCGGAGACTGTGATAATATCTAATTAGGAGTTCCCGCATCATAACTATTGTTCCCAGTAGATCTCTTCGAAGGAACCCTCTACGGTAGAAGAAGCTGTCCTTGACTTTTCTTCGTCTTTGAATAATTTTTCTATGAATGCTTCGCAGAGGAAGTGTCTTAACCACGTTGATGCTGGCCTTAGCGTATGCGAGAACCTCCCTGCCTTTAAACGCAAGTGCTAGCAGAACAACGTTAAGGTATCCAAGGTAAAGGGTAATAATCATGCTTAGAGCCAGGTTTTCGGCCTCCATGTTCTTGAAAATGTTTAGTAAGCGGTTCCGAAACCCGAAGTAAAGTTTGTCGTGTCTAAGCCTGACGGAAAACTTATCCCCATGGTAAACAACCGCTCTGGGCTCAAATCCTATACTATAGCCTAAAAGTCTTACCCTCCAACTATAATCCGTGTCATCGTCATAAATGAAATAAGTGTCGTCGAAGCCTAAGGCCTCAAAATACAGATCCCTTCTCGTAATCATCATCGATGAGGAGGCGGCAAAGATCTCCATGGAAGTGTTTAGAATCTCAGCCCTCTGGCCATACGTTGTGAGCCAGGTTCCAGCTAGGTCGAGTCCTAGTCCCATATGATCCATCCTGCCCTTATTGCTTAGCGAGACTACCTTGGCTTGGATAACGCCCATCTGTGGATCTCGCTCCATAGAATCTACCAGTGCTCGCAAGGAGTCTTTGGTAACGAGTACGTCGTTATCCATAAAAACCAGGTATTTCGACGAAGGGTCGCTCGCGATAGCGCCTATGTTATGGGACGCCGCGGCGCCAATGTTCGAATCGAAGTGAATGACCTTTATTCTGTTGTCCTTGAAGTCCTTCTCTATGTTTTCGCGAATATGTGGGGTTAAACTATCGACGACGATTACTTCGAATGAGGGATAATCACTCTCCAGCAAACTGCTCAGACATTCTCGGAGCAAGTCATAGGATTTATAGTTTACAACGATTACGCTTACCTTGGGGTAACTCCCGTCAAGAGACACACCCAAAGACCTTTAAAGCCACTAATATTTTTTCACATTTCCGTTTCTTCAGGCTTAACGCTTGGGAAAACATAAAATACAGAGGCTCTCAATCCCCTTGTGTCTTGATTATGAATGATGTCGCAAAACGATGGATCAGAAAACACGTCATATATGTTGTCCAGGCGATTTTCATAATCGCACTTGGGCTATACATTATCCAAGACTTTAAGCTAGGCGAGTTTATCCAAACTTTAACTCAGATAGATAAACAGTTCATATTATACCTGGTCATCTTCGAGATCCTATACTACTTCTTACACGCCCTATCCTATTGGTTCCTCACGTACAAGAGGTTCAGGCTAAAGCTGAGAGAAGCGATAGGAGGAACAATGCTTGCATGGCTAGTAGACCTGATTCTACCATCTGCATTCATCGAGGGAGACATAGTTAGAATCGTTTTCCTGAGGCAGTACGGAGACTGGGCCTCGGCTATAAGCTATAACCTATTTTTCAGGTTTCTACTCAACACTACACTAGCCTTATTTATAATGATAACCGCAGTCTTGGCCGTGAACCTCAGCACGTCCATTATGAACTATCTCCTCATATACGGCATAACTGTTCTACTCGCATTTCTCAGCGCAGCCCTGATAGCTGTTTTTATATTCGACGCTAATAGGACGCTGCGCTTCGCGCGGTGGCTCATAGAGAAGCTACCAATTAAGAGGAAAGAAGCCCTTGAGAGAGAGACAGAAAAGTTTCTCCAATATGTCTCTGATACCGCGCGGGACTTCTCACCGTACAGCCCGAACCTCTGGGCGGCGGTCCTTTCCATAATGGGCCAGTGGATAAGTGGTGTGCTTACACCGTATTACTCGCTGAGAAGCATAGGCGTAAACATAAACCCCATTCTCATAGCGCCTGGATACACTATTCTCACGATTTTCTCGCTAGCATCTATAGGCGTCCCATTCATGGTTGGCAGCGTAGACGTAGCACTGATAACTCTATACTTACTACTCGGGGTTCCAAAGGAGAAGGCTGTCGCAGCAGCATTCCTAGGACGAGGTATAACAATACTAGTAACCTTGTCCATGATTTACCCGATAGGTCTTTACTACGGGAAGAAACTGTTTTCAAAAAAGAACTTTGAGGAACTGAAAGAAACCATAAGGAGTATCGTGAAACAGTATGGTTTCTCACTGCCGCTATTCTCCTAGCCAATACGATTTTTCTATGTCTTGTTAAACCTCTCCCTTAACTCTCTCCTAACCCTCTCCCTCACTCGTTCATCTAGAAAGGCGTCAACGTCTTTCAACTCCAGTAAAGTCGACACAGCAACAACGTGAGAACATATACCCTTCTCCTGGAAGCCTTTACACGTACACGTAAGCTTTCCACCCTCAACCCTTACCAGGTGCTTCCCAACGCGACCCATGACGTAGTAAAGGTAGGGACTCACCTTTACCACGCGCCCCTCGGCTAGAAGCCATGCTGCCCTGGCTATAATACTGTCCATTGGTATCTCTTTCTGTCGCACTACACCATCGATTTTCGAAGCATTACTCCCTGACATTACGCTAAATTTTAATGTACTCTCGTTTATTAATCTTGATGCTATATGCATGTAGCAATAATCTCCGACACGCATGACAACCTGGAAGCTCTTCAAGCGTTTATCGGAAAAATAAGGGGGAGGGTAGACACTATAATACATGCGGGCGACATAGTCTCCCCATTCACTCTTAGAGCCCTCAACGGCTACAAGGTATATGCTGTCTACGGAAACAACGACGGTGAAAAACTTTTACTAAAGAAGGTCGCCGACGACATCGGTATAGTACTAGAGGAGCCACCACTGTTCACGACGATCAGTAATAAGCGATTAGCAGTCATTCACGGGGCTTCCACGCCCGAGAAGACCGAGCGTTTAGTCCAAGCCCTCGCCAAGAGCGGAGACTTCGACATAGTAGTCTACGGGCATACACATAAAGCCGACGTCAGGAAGATCGGAAACACACTCGTAGTAAACCCCGGCACACTTTCAGGCTACCTCGCAGGCACGAGAACGTTTGCCCTCATAGACCTGGAGCGGCTCAGCGTGGATCTTGTAGAGGTGTAGCTTGATTGGATCCTAGCCTACTTCTCGAAGCCGCACGGAAGGCCGCCAGGCGCGGAGGAGAGGCAGCCGTCAAGGCGATAAGGGAAGGAGTGGGTTCCAGCGTCGTTGGTAGAGGAGAGGGAGGCGACTACTCTCTCAGAGGCGACGTCGAGTCCGAGAAAATGATACTGGATTCTCTCTTAGAGGATCTAGGAACCATAAGGATAGTCAGCGAGGAAATGGGTGAAAGACGGCATAACGGTGAAGCCGAGTTCACAGCCATAATAGACCCTATAGATGGGAGCCGAAACTATAAACGGGGTCTTCCATTCTTTGCGGTCTCGGTGGCCATAGCAAGGGGAGAAACCCTAGAGGACGTCGTTGCGGCAGCCATATACGCGCCCCTCCTAAACCTAGAGTTCACAGCCCTTAAAGGCAAAGGAGCATTCCTCAACGGCAACCTCATACACGTGACCACGCACACCACGCTAAAGGACGGCATAGTATTCGTGGGCTCCTCCCCAAAGGCCGTCTTCCTACCCCACACATACACCCTAAACCTTGTCTCAAGGGGAGCCATCGTTAGAAGCCTGGGTAGCGCGAGTCTAGAGCTGTCCTTTGTCGCCTCCGGCGGGGCAGACGCGTACATAGACTACTGGGGCACAATGAGGGTCATAGACATAGCCGCAGCATACCTTATCGCAAGAGAAGCCGGCGCCTGGGTAAAGACAAGAGGGTTCAAAAACGAGAAGGTAGCCCTATCCCTCCGAGAAAGACTCCTAATACTAGCCTCCTCCACACATCAACTCGGAGCCGAACTCCATGGGCTCTTCAAGGAAACCTTCGGCTTTAACCCCGAAGAGATACTCTTGGTGAAGCAGCCTTGACGTCACTCGTAGACGCACACGTGCATCTCTACGAGTTCAACCGCAAGGAAATAGAGGATTTCATAAGCTCAAACATGCTACTAGTCGCAGTCGCCGAGGACTACGACTCCTCTATACGAAACCTCGAGCTACGCGATGAATTCCCCGAGAACGTAAGGGCGTGCGTCGGCCTACATCCCTGGAATGTGAAACAGGAAGCCGACGCTCTCAGACAACTAGAACAGATCAACGGGCTTCTCAAAGAAGCTGACTGCGTAGGCGAGGTAGGGCTAGACTTAAAGTTCACCCCAACCACATTCAACCTTCAAAAGCAGGTATTCCAAGCCATACTCGACATGGCTGTAAGCCACTCCCTACCACTAAACCTGCACGCCGCCGGCGCTTGGAGCCAAGTCTTCGAGATGCTCGTCCAGAGAGGGGCCAAGAAGGCAATATTTCACTGGTACACGGGGCCGATAAGCTTACTACAGGAGATAACCGAGAAGGGCTTTTACATAAGCATCAATGCCTCTGCAAGCATCCAAGAAAAGTCTAAAAACATAGCCCGCAACACACCACTACACTTACTCCTCACGGAAAGCGACGGTCCATACGCATACAGAGGACTCAACCTATCACCACTCCTAATACCAGGACTAGTAAAACTCATCTCAAACCTCAAGAGAATAGAGGAAGGAAAACTCACACAGGAAATCCACAAGAATATCACAACTCTATTCCAGAAACACTAAACCCTTTTCGTCAACACACAGCCAGCCCCCATCATTCCTTTAAACAGGCAAACTTCCCAAGCCTAACTTCATTCCTGGTTTTCAAGGCATTATAATAATAACGGGTAACGGTTATATGCTGTTCTAGTTTAACTATTGAAGTTTTTCCGGCTAGAGGTTCTCATGCGATGTGAAGACGGGAGCGTTAAGGTTATATTAGGGGGTCGTCTTGCATGAGCGTTGATGAGTGCTCCCGGCCCTGAGGGGTGAGGAAAACTTACCCTGCTGAATTTTCAGCCGGTTTGGTACTCATCACTTTTCAGAGTCGCAGATGCTCATCAACTCTGTATGAGAGTCTGATGCTGGTACTATATCTCTTTCTGTTAGGGTAGCGGTGGGTGTTGAGGCTGGCAAGAAATTTAACCCGCGCTGGATTACAAGACTTGTGAAAACGTTAGAGTACGGGAGTTATAAGCTCTTCCTTTACAAGGAGTTTAAGACACGTGAGGGTATCCTCGTCCAGGGGCTACCAGGCATAGGGCTCGTGGGGAAGATAGCGGTGGACTACCTCGTGAGTACCCTTAAGCTTGAGAAGGTCGCCGAGCTTATAGGTCCGGGACTACTTCTACCTGTCGGTAACGCAGGGGTATTCGTAGACCAGACAGGTCAAATGCAGCTTCCATCCTATAAGTTTTACTTGTTCCAGGGAGCCTCTAGAGACATAGTCTTCCTGACGAGCGAGGTTCAGCCAGCAGTCTGGGCCCAGTATGAGGTCGCGGAGGTGGTTCTAGAGTTCTTTAGGTCAGTGGGAGGCTCGTCCGTGATCAGCTTATGTGGCACTAGCTCGGAGACCCCTGAGATAGAGGTGGTCTATGCTGTAGCCAAGTCCATGAGACTGGGCGAGCTTGAGTCGCTCGGGCTGAGGAGGAGCATTGGGGGTACAATAACCGGGGCTTGCGGTCTCCTCCCAACGCTGGCATCTCTCAACGGGCTTGAGGGCATCGTCATAATGGGGAGTACTACTACACCCGAGCCTAACTTTGAGTCTTCAAGAGAAGTAATAAGGATAGTCTCAAAGCTTCTTGGGATAGAGATCAGCCTTGAAAGCCTAGACAAGATGATAGAGGAGGAGCGGGCAAAGAGACGTGAACTTGAGAGAGAGCTTAGCGGCGTTGAGGAGAAAGTGAGGGAGAAGAGCGAGGGCCTGCCGAGCTGGTATGTTTAAGGCTTTACTCTAAGAGCTCCCAGTCCTCCTCGGAGACCTCGCCCTCTATAAGCCTTTCAAAGTTTTCCCATAGCTCCTCGAGCCTTGAATCGCTTGAGGTTTTCTCCATTAGGCGGCGCCAGCTGTCCCAGTCCTCGAAGAAGTACAGTTCCAGTATTTCTAAGTGATCCTGGATTTCACGGATCAGAGTGTATTTTTGAAAGTCCTCTGAGAAGCTCCTCATCTGGGAGTCTATTCTTTTCGAGATCTCTATGACAGACGAGAGCTTGTCGGGTTTGAGCTTATAACGGAACGTTTTGCAGTACACGTTTTATATTGATGGTCACTCGCGTTAAAAGCGTTGCCTCGCAATCTAAATCTACAGGAAAAGTATTTTTGCCCGTACAAGCAGACGTGAATTAGTGAAGTCAATTGCGTCTTAGGCCTGAAATCCCCTTGATACCAATACTAACACTGGCCATCTTATTATCGGCGTCTTCCTCTCCTAGAGAGCTCGTTCTCCCTGCGTTTACTGGGGATGATTTTTTTGCAGTAATTTTCCTCTTGCTTGTGTCCTTTCTGGCCTTCAATATCATCATTATGAGACACGAGATAGTAGAGTTGATTAGGGAACTTCTAAGGAGAGATGAGAGAAAACTTCAAGGTCGTAGCAGGAACTTCCTATCCTCAATACTATTCAACCTTATCCTATTGTTGATTGTTTTCCTTATTTTCAACCGTGGCTCCAGTGGCGAGAATTCAAGGATTATGCTACGCGAAGGATCCACTATGAATCAGTCTCCAGTGCTCCTTAATACTTCCATTACGTCTGTCTCGGTCGAGCAGACTGCGGGTCACATATCATCCACGCAAGGTACCCTCTACAAGTTTACACCGGCAATACTAGCTGCCATACTGGCTATAACAGTGATCACAGTGCTCCTCGCGTTCCGCGAGAAAGACGTGGAAAATGGTAAGGAAGAGGTTCGTGCTTTTCAAGCTCATATGCTTCGTGAGAGCAGGAACGCGCTTCTAAGCTTGAAGTCTAATAGGAATTTAAGGGAAATAATAGTGGAGTTGTACAACTCTCTTTGTCGAGAGCTGGAAAAAAGCAAGATTCCTATAAGCGGCGAGATGACTGCAAGGGAAATAATGAGGAAAACGATGAACCTGGCCCCCCATGTTCCAGTCGAGCCTCTTGTAGAGTTAACATATCTTTTTGAGAAAGCCCTCTACAGCAATCATGAGATGTTTGACGAGGACAAGGTGAGGGCTGAGAGGTCTCTCCTTCAGATCATTAGCTCACTTGAGAGCGGTGCGCGGTATGGTGCGAATTGAGAAAAATAAACTCCTGCGTTTAGGCCTCCTGGCCTTGGCAGGCTTATCAGCGCTGTTTCATGACACGTTCAACGTTTACTTTCTCTGGTCTCTATCATTAATTTTTCTCGTGATACTGGTGTCCATGACTCTACTGGAAGCAGTCTCTAACGTGATAGGGAAAGGGAGGGCTCCCGCAGAAGAGGCGCCCGAGGAATCTTATGAGGGCTTACTTGAGGAGACTCGTAGACGTCTACGTAGAGGGGAAACCGTGAAGAGCGAGGAATTAGAGCGGAGGATTTTCTACTTTGCCACCAAATAAATATTAGCCTCGGGTTGTTTGCTAAACGGATATGAGCGAGGGATCTCCCTTTGATGGGCTATTCGAGGAGCTGGCAAAAGCCATAGTCGGGAAAAAAGACGTGATCGAGAAGGTCCTGGTCTCGTTTCTAGCGCAGGGGCACCTTCTTATCGAGGACTACCCTGGCATGGCTAAGACTCTATTAGCTTCTTCATTTGCGGCAGCTCTTGATCTCGAATTCAAGAGGATACAGTTCACGCCGGACTTGCTCCCTCAAGACATCACTGGGGGATACTATTGGGACGTGAAGAGCGGCGAGTTTAAGCTTAGAAAGGGGCCAATATTTACCAACATACTGCTGGCTGACGAGATAAATAGGGCGCCCCCGAAGACTCAGAGCGCGCTCCTCGAGGCTATGCAGGAGCGGCAAGTTACGATCGAGGGAAACACGATACCCTTGAATGAGCCTTTCATGGTTATAGCGACCCTCAACCCTATCGAATACGAGGGAACTTATCCCCTGCCCGAGGCACAGCTCGACCGCTTCATCATCAAGACGCGGATGGGCTACCCGGATCCTGCCGAAGAGAGGCTGATCCTTAGAAAAAGGATTGAAAGGAGATCCGATAAGCCCAAGATAAACAAGGTTCTGGGTCGGGACCAGATTCTTGCAATGCAAAGGAAGGTTGAAGATGTGTACGTTGACGACGCTATTCTCGATTATATCGTGAGGATAGCCTCGATGACTAGAGAGGCAAAGGAGGCGGAAGTAGGGGTAAGCCCGAGAGGCTCAGAGGCGTTACTAAAGGCTTCACGCGCACTTGCATTGATACGCGGCCGAGACTACGTCATACCTGACGATGTGAAAGAGCTCGCTATTCCAGTCTTGGCGCACCGGCTTGTTCTACGGGTTGAGAGTGTTGTGCGGGGCTCTACGGCTGAAGAAATCATAAGACATGTATTAGAGAAGGTAGAAGTGCCGCGTGGTTTTAGGGGTTAAGAGTGCTTACAATGAAGGGATTGGTCACTGGTCTAACAGTTCTTGTTCTGTCACTTATAGCTGTGTTAACGCAGACGTGGATTTTGCTTTTGTTAGAGCTGCCCTTGCTCTACCCGTTGCTGTTAAGCATGGCTTTTCCACTGTTGAGAGTAGACGGGGTTAAGGTTAGGAGAGAAGTCTCGAGGAAAAGGGTCGTTGAAGGGGATACCGTTACGGTTACTCTATTGATCAAGAACGATAGTGGGAGGCTTTTGTTTTTAAGGATTCTGGAAGAAATCGAACCTCCTTTAGAAGTCATAGATGGAAGCTTAAGAGGCTTTTTCGTGCTTAAACAAGGAGAAGAAGGAAAACTCTCCTATAAGGTGTCGGCCAAGAGGAGAGGTCACTTTAATTTAGGCCCTACGAGAGTCGAAGCCTACGACCCTTTTCTACTCCGTCGAGAAGAGATATTCGCCCTGGAGCCAGACGAGATAGCTGTTCTTCCACGCATCCTGAGAAAATATCGTATAGCTGTGACTTCTCGCTTTACGATGCCCCGTCCGGGAGAAATAGCTTCAAAACAAGCGGGCGATGGTGGAGACTTCCTTGAAGTTAGGGAGGCCCAGGAGTACATACTTCGACGCGTAAATTGGAAAGCAACTGCGAGAACCCGACACTGGATGATCAACGCCTTCGAGGGTGAAAGGCTAACCAGTATACTGGTTATTCTCGATGTAAGTGGTAAAAGGCTTTTGGGAGAAGTTATAGATGATTTTATAGATGAGCTTGTGCGAGTAGCCGCCTCGATAGTATACTCCTTTATAAGTGCGGGCAATAACGTGGCCTTACTCGTAGTTGGCAACTACAGAGACTGGATTAGGCCGGGTGCAGGTAAAAAACAGTTGTTTAGACTGTTGACATCTCTGGCGGATGTAAGATATCTATCCACGAAACAGATAATAGAATACGAGGAGGTCTTCAAGAGAATCTCTCTCCTTATTAGTCCCCTTGGATCCTCTGTTGTAATCATATCTCCCTTCGCCGAGAAGGAAATCTACGATACTGTGTCCTTCGCTGAGAGCATGGGGTACCCGGTAACCTGTGTCGCGGTGAATCCTTTTTCAATAAGATGGACACGAGACCAACAGCTTCACCAACTGTTAACGGAGTCCTGGAAGAAGGGAGTCTTGAAGCTGCTATCTGATAGGAGGAGGAAACTCGTCCTGGTGGAGTCCACGTGATAAATGAGAGAATCATGGGAATAACTCTTATACTTTTCAACTGCGTCTCTTATCTGGCAGCCAGCATACCCATTTTTTCAAAGGCTGTTATTCTATTACTTAACCTTGTCATGGCCATGGGTTTTCTTTATCTGCGAGATGTTTTGATTGAGTCGGCCTTCGTGGCAATCTACTTTTTATCTGCAGTTCTCGTCGTGTCTGACCGTGACCTGCTGCCAACTATTCTACTATTAAACGCGTACCTCCTAGTGACGCGTGACGCACTGCACGTACTCAAGGACGGCAAGCTTTCAGGAACATGGTACGTGATGAACTGGTATATACCGTTATATGTAGCTTCTCTATTGATATCTTTTCTGGGACTCTACATGCAACGAGCTCTGTCTAACTATGTGTCGGATCTTCTACCGGCAACTTTGATAACTGTAACTATAGCAGGCATCCTCTACGTGGTTACACGCTTTCTCAACCTCTCGTCTAGAAATACTTCTTGAGGATTTCGAGGATCCTCGGGATCACGACATCGGCCTGCTCATTCGCCTCGATTGTGACAAGCCTCCCTTTCTCAGAGTAGAAGCGTATGATGGGCGTGAACTGCTCCTCAAATATCTTTAACCTCTCCCTAACAACCTCTGGTTTATCGTCCCTGCGCTGTATTAGTGGTCCACCGCACTTGTCGCATACACCTGGTACCTTTGGTGGCATATACTTTACGTGGTATATAGCGCCGCAAACGGAGCAGACTCGTCTACCGCTTACTCTCTCTATAATTACCTCAGGCTTCGCTACAAAATTAATTACCAAGTCCGGCGGCGCGAACTTTTCAAGTGCCACTGCCTGGACTACCGTTCTTGGAAAGCCGTCCAATATAAAACCCTTCCTACAATCTTCCTCTTGAAGCCTCTTCTTCACAACCTCGATCACCAGGTCATCCGGAACAAGGAGACCCTTATCGAGATATTCCTTGACTTTAAGACCCAGCTCAGAGCCCTTCTTCACCTCCTCTCGAAATATATCGCCGGTTGAAATATGTGGTATTCCATACTTCTCTCGAACAGCATTTGCATATGTTCCTTTGCCGACACCCGGAGGCCCTATGAATACGAGCTTCATCTAGACCACGTTGTCGATTAAAGAGCTTTAAAGAGTTAAAAATTTATTGAAGAAGGGCTTATTAACGCGACACGAATGACGTGGAAGTACGAGGATCTCGTTCTCTTGGCTGTTGAAAAAGGCTCTTCTCTAGGCGCTCAATACGTTGAGGCGCGGTATCACAAGCATTCACGAAGCAGCCTTGCCGCGAGAAACGGAGAGATAATAGGCGCGGAATCCTCGGTCAGCGAGGGAGTAGCCGTACGTGTAATTGCGGGGGGCGCGCTGGGCTTTGCCTCTACAAACGTGCTTACCAGGGAGGGGGTTCAAGATGCCGTGCAAAAAGCTGTACGGAAGGCCCAGGCACACTCCAAGCTTATGAAGAACCCTGTTGAGTATTCTCACGAGAGGCTTGGACGAGCCACTTATGAGGTAAATGAGCTTGTGCCCTTCGAGAACACCTCTGTCGAAGAAAAAGTATCCTATATTAAAGACCTATGGAAACAAGTGAGCTCATCTATCTCTACTGCGCGTGTTGCAACTCTAACTACATGGATTGGCGAAAGCGTGGAGGAGAAAGTTATAGCAAATAGCGACGGTGCTTTTATAAGGAGCAGGATTCCCCGACTGTCACTCGGTTACAATATTGTTGTCACTCTACCCTCGAAGGGCACTATTCAAAGGTTTTTCTCCCATGCTGGCTCAGGGGGATACGAGCTTCTCAAGAAGTGGAACGTGATAGGATATCTACCAGAAGATACAAGGAAGTTTGAGCAGATAATCTTGGAGGCTAAGTCTCCTCCAACAGATAAACCTGTCGACGTGGTGGTGGGGAGCGAGATCGTAGGCCTCATGGTCCACGAGAGCTCCGGGCACCCAAGCGAGGCTGACAGGATCCTGGGTAGGGAGGCTGCACAGGCGGGTAAGAGCTTCATAAAGCCGAACATGATAGGTGAGAGAATAGGGAGCGAGTATGCTACTGTGATAGACGACCCTACAATACCGGGTAGCAATGGATTCTACCTGTACGACGATGAAGGTGTTCCCGCCAGACCACGTTATCTTTACAAGGAGGGAAAGATAAACGAATTTCTCCACAACAGGTGGACAGCCAAGGTTTTCGGAGTTAGTAGTAATGCCGCCGCAAGGGCGATGAACTATGAGAGCGAACCCATCATAAGAATGGCCAATACTTACTTTAAGCCGGGAGACCACACGTTTGAGGAGCTCGTGGAGGGGGTGAAGTTTGGCGTTTACATAAAGAGCTACATGGAGTGGAACATCGATGACGAGAGGTGGAGCCAAAGGTATGGCGGCCTTGAAGCCTACCTCATCGAGAACGGTGAGTTGAGGCACCTAGTTAAGAATCCTGTTCTCGAGTTGACGACAAAAACCTTTTACAGCAGTGTAGACGCTGCGGACAAGAACCTAGAGTTCTACGCCGGCACATGTGGGAAGGGAGAGCCCATGCAGGGCGTACCAGTTTGGTTTGGAGGACCGAATGTTAGAATTAGGAATGTCTTGTTAAGGGTGATAGCCTGATGAAAGAACAGTTGTTAGAGATAGGGAAAAAAGTTGTTGAGAAAGCTTTGTCAATGGGATTTGATGAAGCAGCCGTTGACGTAAGGTCTACAGACAGCCTAATGGTTAAATTCGCTAATAGTGAGCCGAGTGTAATCCAGAATTGGGGCTCCACGGAGATAGGGGTTTATGTAACAAAGAATCAGAGAATCCTCGGGACGAGTGCACCCGTAAGCTCCCTCGACGACGCATACAAGATACTCTCGAATCTTTACACTATGCATACACAGTTGCCGCAAAGCATGCTGTATGCACCTCTACCCGAGCCCAAGAAGCCTGATCCTCTTCCAGGTCTTGTAGATAAGCACTTGATAGACGCCATAAATGAGCCTTCAAATGTCTCAGAAGCTATTGTGGAGGCCGTAAATAGATACAAGATCGACAGCTTTGCAGGCATGTTTCAGGCTACCCACGAAAGGAGGGCACTTGTGAATAGCAAGGGCGCAGAGCTCTTCGAGGAGGGAACATTCATGAAAATGTACATCCGGGCATTTGCGGGTGAGGGCTCAGGTCAATGGTCTCTCGGCTCGCGGAAGCTGAAGATAAAGGAAGTCGAGCACGTCGCAGAAACCGCTGCAGACTTTGCGTTCCGGTCACGAGTTCAGGAGGAGGTCCCACCAGGAAGATATAACATCCTCCTTTCGCCCATGGTGGCTGGAAATTTCTTCAACTACATAGCTGACATGGCTCTAGCTCACAGTGTGTTGATGGGAAGTTCTATCTTCATGAACTCCAAGCCTGGAGACAAAGTAGCAGCTGAGAAACTGACCATCGAGGATACTCCACGGAATGCCGAGCTTCCTGGGTCTACCTCGTTTGACGATGAGGGTATACCCACCTATGATAAGCCAATAATCGAGAAGGGTGTTCTGAAGACACTCTTACATAATACGAAGACTGCCGCGAAGTTCGGGTCTCAGACCACTGGGAACGCTGGTTTAATATTCCCGCGTCTATGGTCGCTTACAGTTCACAGGGGCGATTACAAGTTCGAGGAGCTTCTCAGTGAGATGAAGAACGGTCTAATAGTTACGAACAACTGGTATACGCGATTACAGAATTATGTTGAAGGAATCTTTTCTACCATAACCCGGGACGCCATATTCATAGTCAAAAATGGAGAAATAGTGGGAGCAGCCAAGAAGATGAGGATAGCTGACTCGTTCCCGCGGTTACTTCAAAACATTATTGCTCTCGGGGACACCCAGTACGACATGTACTGGTGGGAGGTCGATACCCCAACTAGAACTCCCTATATCCTTGTAAAGGATCTCGGGACAAGCAAGCATACAGCGTAAATCTTTTCCTTTAAATTTTTTATTTCTTGATGCCTCTTCTCGCAAGCCATATCGCGAAAACTGTGAAAATAACAATAGCTATTATCGTTATGAACACTCCATTCACATTAGGATACTTGCGTAACGCTGGAAGAGAGGGCTCAGCTGCAGCCTCAACGATCCTATTTTCAAGTAGTTTATCTCCCGAATAAAGGAGTACCGTAACGTTTCTATCCGTCACATATGGGAATACAACCTCCTTTACCTCTCGACTAAAGAGATAGACCTTTCTTGCCTGAGTATTAGTACCTTTAACCACAATGTACACGTAACCGCTGGGAGATTCAAGGTTTTGGACTGTGACGCGTAGCTGGGTTCCCTCAAGAACAACCTCTTTTATTGTAGCTTTGACCTCTGGGGGTTCACCAACAAGCTTGAGGCCGGGCATTTTAACCTCGAAAATATACATGTCCGGTGCTTCCTGCTCGTTATAGTTGATCCATAAAAGGCTTTTTAGACTTCTCGACGTAGGTCCCTGAGCAAACTTTGGCTCCCAGTCTAGCCCCAAGAGATCACTCCCATTAAAAGTGAACTCTATGACGTCTATCCAGCTTCTAGGATCTGTACTTGTAAAACTGTCCCTAACCTTAACTAGGTAAACAGAGTCATTGATAAGGCTGACATAATTGCTAGTGTTAAGGTAAACCAAAACAGAGTAAACATAAGCCCCGTCAAATTTTGTCATCTTACCCGTGCCAGCCACGTCGCACAAAACGCTTTCTCCATATCTCTTCTCCATATCTGCGAGAACCCTGAAACTGAGAAGGCGAGGGTTATCCGAGAACATTAAGAGTATGTATCCTAGAGTCTGCGCCGACTCGTTTTTTATCCTGCTCTCAACACTCTTGTCTCCGAGGAGGCTTTTACCTTCGACAGTAAATGGGTGTAGCTTTGCCTCAACGACTACAGTGCCATCTCCATTAAAAGTCACTTTGAAGTTGAGGGCTATCCAGTAGGATGGCTGTCCATTGCTATAGTTTCCGTGCAGGGCTAGCAACGATACAAGTATCAATAATATAAACGCAAATGTATTCCTCATCCTAGCTCACCATCGAATACATAATCGATATACTCCAAGCTCATATAGCTCGGTATACAGCTACTCGTCAGCGTAGCGCCATAGTATTTAGTTTCCTCGAAGCCGAAGATTACGTGTCTTGCACTGAACAACCCCACGTTTGTAGTCATTCCGTCAAGCATATCCACATCTATCCATCCATAAGGTTCCACGTAGACCTCGGGCCACATGTGACCACCCCAATGGTTTAGAATAGCGTCTCCCTCCTCAGCAACTGTACTCATGTTGAGCCACATGTGCTCCTTGTAGCTTGTTAGCAGGAAGCCGTAGGCGCCCCTAGCGGGAATTCCCAGTGATCTAGCCATGGTAATAAAGACGTCGGCAACCTCTACACAGTCGCCCTGAATCCTGTAACCTCTCGGCGTGTAAATTAATGCGTGGTCGCTGCCACTCCTCCCAAGGTTCACCTGATAGTTAACTCTACTCACAACCCAGCTTGCAAGCCTCTGGACTGTTTTTAGGGGGGTGTCACTATAAGCCGCGTCGTAAGCTAACTTTACAATTGTCGTGTTGTAGATGTCCCAGTATCTGGTGGACCTTGTATACCTTTTAAGAATATTAAAGTTCGGCCATACACCCCTGCTTGCTGAGGGGTCTATTGAGTAACCAGTGACTGTGACCCTGTACGTCACGTTTATCCATATTTTTTCCCCTGGCTTGGCTACTATATAGGTTACAGCGAAAACGTTCCCATCCTCATCTACCTGGAATCTGATGGGCTTGGGTTCAATGCTCATTACAAAGCTTCTCTGAAACGTGGTATTCTGTGGTAGGGAGATGTAAACATAATCGTTAACGGATACATTGTTATTGTTCACGAGTAGGAATCGTCCCCTGATAGTATAAGTTACCTTAGAAGACTCCTTTAATCCAGCTTCACTGATCCCAACTTCAAGCCTAGGTATTACTAGTACTAATAGAAGTATCAGCAAGCAAACTTTCCTGAACAAAACACGCACCTGGGAACAAAACTGCGGGGGTTAATATTAATGCTTTCGCGCCCCGAGTTTTAGCTTCAAGTCCCTCTATATGAGCATCAGAGTAAAGGATTCCCGCAGCTTTTCAATATACGTGATAAGTAATAGCCTCCTAGGGTTTAAATATAGTTCCTGACACGCCACGTATAATCTCTTCCAACTTGTCAAGGTGGCCTATAATCGCTTTTCTCCCCGTAGCCCTGACAAACTCGATTACAGCCTCCACCTTGGGCCCCATGCTTCCCGGAGGAAAGTATCCTTTTTCTAGCAGCTCCTGTGCCTCCCGCAATCTGATCTCCCGGATGAGCTGCTGCTTCTCCGAACCATAGTCCAGATAGACGCCTTCAACATCTGTTAGAATCAGGAAGGACTCCGCATTAAGGGAGACCGCTAGCACTGAAGATGCAAGATCCTTATCGATAACCGCGTCCACTCCCACCAAGGAGCCATTTTGTTTTACAACCGGTACCCCACCACCGCCCACGGCCACCGTAACTTCAAACCTCTCGACCGACGTCCGTATCTGCTCAAGTTCTACGATCTCCCGGGGTTTGGGAGAAGGCACTACGCGCCTCCACCCTCTTCCGGGAACCATAACAAGGCTCCATCCCTTCTTTTTCAAGTCTTCCACCTGTGCCCCATCATAGTAAGGACCAATAGGTTTCGTAGGGTTCGAAAAAGCGGGGTCGTCTGAAGCGACAATCACTCGGGTCGGTACAACATTGACTCTGAGCTCGGGGCAGCATTTGCTAAAAGCCGTCTGTATCATGTAACCGATGAGGCTCTGCGTCATGGCGACACATGCATGTAAAGGCATTGGTGGCACGTCTCTGGTATGTTCCTGTTGAAGGTAAAGGTTTCCCACCTGGGGACCGTTGCCGTGAGTAAGTACAATCCTGTAGCTACGCGATGCTCGCGCTATTTCAGGAGTAATACGTATAAGGTTTTCAACCTGCTCTTGGAAAGTTCCGCGCTGCCCTTTTCTTATGAGAGCGTTACCACCTAAAGCTATAACTATGACTTTTTCCACATATATTCCTTTTGAAGCCATTATTTATATAGAGACTATAAATAATAATCGGGAAAATACACACAGCATAAAAAGAATACCAAGGAATAAAAAACGGTATATCATGGTTTCATTTAAAATATTCGATCTATAATCAAACTTTTTTAAGACAGTTGTCCTCGACCCCCCGCAATGTTACTATTGAATCCTTACCCGCCCGCTATTGGTGGAAATATTGCTATAATGTCCCCGTCCTTCAACTGCACTTCTCCTAGGAATTGAATATGCCTTCCATTAACAAGTATTAGCCTATCTGATCTGTAACTACTGTTTTCGAAGAACTCGTCTATAAATTCACGTCCAAGCTGTTTTGAAGCGTTTTCCACCGCGTTGCGTAGACTGCCATCTGTGTCGACTTCAATCTCTTTTACGCCGTACTTATCGCGTAGAGAGGCGAAAAGTAAAATCTTAACCCGTGGCATAAAACATCAAGATAAACTACTGGGTAAAAAAGTTATAATTTTTCTTTTAAGGTTCGATACCAAGCTGTTTTAATTTCTCCTTGGTGGGGACGCCGTCAACCCATCCGCGTAGCTTGTAGTACTCGGCGAGCATCTTGTCTAGCTCAACGACTTGTCCTTTCACCGGACCCTCGGGCATCGGCTCATGAGTCAGGCGTTTAGGCAGAGTATCATCTTTGGCTGAGAACCCGTAATAGGACATTATGTAACGCTCTAGGTTGTATATCCTTTCCCCAATAGTCATAACATCATCTGTTGTAAAGTTGAAGCCAGCCACCGTGTTGAAGAGGTCGGCGTAGTCTTGAGCCCCCAGAGCGAATGTTACAAACAAACAGTTGACGGCGCTGTTAACAACGTCTGTAAGATCCTGGAATATCTTTACCCATTGCGCCTTACCCTCCGGAGTTAATGGGTCGATTTTCTGCGGCAAGCCGAGTATCTCGGGGGATATCGTGTATCCCGTGACGTGGCAGCCACCCCTGTTGGCAGTTGCATAATTCAGACCTATACCCTTAGCACCACGAGGATCATAGGCAGGCATTTCAAGTCCCTTTACGCTCATTGATAGCTCGGGAGCACCATACATCTCGGCTAGCCTCTTGCTTCCGAGTGCTAGCTTCGCCCCGAAGCCGGACTTATAAGCCGTTCTCCATATAGATTCCACTAAGGCTGCAGCATTCCCGAACCTTAGATCAATGCCTTGCAGGTCTTCTTCAGGGATATAGCCCTTCTCACGTAACTCCATTGCACAGGCTATCGTTGAGCCAAGCGATATAGGATCCATTCCCAGCTCGTCGCAGAGGTGGTTCGCCTTGATGACAGCAGCCAAGTCCATTACACCTGTAGTGTTGCCGAGAGCCCAGATGGATTCGTATTCAGGTCCTTCACTGTAGAGAATCTGGTAGGGGCCGCTCTCGACCTTAACCACTCGGCCGCATCCTATCTGGCATCCCCAGCATGGACGCCTTTTTATGAGAAAGGTTTTCGCAAGTGTTTCACCGCTTATCTTGTCTGCCTCAGGGTTGTAGCCGAACTGCCAGTTCTTATACGGGAGCATTCCAGCCTGGTTTATGATATTCACCAGCACGGCTGTACCATAAGTGGGTAGTCCCTCACCCGTCACGGGGTTCTTTTTCATTCGTTCTATCAGATTCCTTGATAGCTCTCTAAACTCATCCGGCTTAGCAACCTGGGGTTTCTCCTCACCAGCGACGACGATTGCCTTTAATTTCTTGCTCCCCATAACAGCTCCAAGACCCGTTCTACCGGCCGCCCTATGATCATCGTTCATTATATTAGCCATCAAAACGAGGTTTTCTCCAGCGGGACCTATGCAAGCAACGCTGACATTCTTAGCTTTCACCCTGTTCTTCAAGACACGTGTCGTATCAAAGACATTTCTACCCCAGATATCTGAGGCATCTTTGATCTCTGCATGTCCGTTGACGACCTCTAAGTATACTGGTTTCTCTGAGGCTCCCTCGACCACTATCATGTCGTAACCTGCGAACTTCATGTAGGGTCCGAACTCGCCTCCACTATTAGCACTTCCTACAGATCCGGTTAGTGGGGATCTGAGAGCCATGACGTGGTATCTTCCAGGTGAAGGTACTCCGGCAACCCCGGTGATAGGTCCCGTGGCGAAGATAAGTACGTTTTCTGGCCCTAAGGGATTAACGTCCTTTGGGGACATGCCTTTTGCCATGTATTCCTTCAGGTACCTGTAGTAGAGAAGATAGAGCGCGTATCCCTTACCTCCTATGTATTTCTCAGCCACCTGGGGGTCGATGGGTTCTGTTCGAATTGTTTTATCCGTTAAGTTTACAAAAAGAATTTTGCCTATGTATCCTCCTTTCATCTTGGTCATTACTATTTTTACAAATGTACAATAAATACTTTACGATATTTTTAAATAAAAATATCGAATAAAAATTATATATTTCTAAAGGCATAGTTTCCACAAAATACTTAACCCTGGTATAGTATTCTAAACGGATCGCATATGCTTGACTCAGGACTTCTCGCAGAGCTTGTGAACGCGCCCTCACCCTCAGGCTTTGAAGAGAGGGTACGCTCGTTGATTGTGAAGCGTCTACGCTCACTAGGGCTAGAACCCCTGATTGACAATATCGGGAACGTATATGTTATTCTTGGTGAAGACAAACCCTCCCTAATCCTGGCAGCCCACATGGACGAAGTAGGTGTCATGGTACGCTACATAGACGATAATGGTTTCATCAGATTCACAGCTCTCGGAGGCCTAAACCCGCTTTCAATAATAGGCCATGAAGTGATCCTCCTGGCTGGAGAAGACATGATTCCAGGAGTGATAGGATCCAACCCACCGCATATACAGGGGCAGCAGGCTCCTACGGCTCCCACAATAGAGGATCTGTTCATCGATATCGGAGCGTCCTCGCGTCAAGAGGTTTTGGACTACGGGATATCACCCGGTACACCCGGAACATTCCCCGGGAACTTCAAAGAAACAAAGAAACACGTCTTTGGTAAAGCGCTTGATGATAGAGTGGGTTGCTATGCCCTGCTTAAAGCTGTCGAAGATGTCTCACCGCCAGACCATGGTTCAGTAGTAGTGGCGTTTACAGTACAGGAGGAAGTTGGGTTGCGTGGGGCATCTGTCCTGGCAAAAAATCTTGAGCCAAACTTCGCAATAGCCGTTGAGGGAACGATTGCCAATGACGTGCCGTTATCCTCCCCAGACAAGGTGGTGACAAGACTGGGAGCAGGCCCTGCTATAAGGGTCATGGACAGAAGCATCATAGGTTCCCAAAGGCTTCTCAATCACATCAAGAAGCTTTTAGCAAAGAAGGATATTCCTTTCCAACTACAACTTTCACCCTACAGTGCCACGGACAGCGGTAGTTTCCTCCTTTGGGGGGCAGAGGTAACTGCTGTTTCTGTTCCAGTTAGATACATACATGCCCCCGTCTCTATGGCCCTTAAATCCGATATAGATTTCACGGTTCAGGCTTTAAAAGAGATTATTAGTGATCCTTTCCCTGTGTGAAACGATGCATACATCCTCCAGCATTATAGGTCCAGAGTCCCCGATACGTAGGGTTGTGATTTCCTCCCATATACTCAAGAGTTTCCAGGTAATAGAGGAAGAGAGGCTTGCTGTTCTAGGAGGAGATATCAAGGATGAAGAGACGCTAGTTAATGAGGTTAAAGAGATTAAGGGAATCTATTCAGCTGGTACTTTTCGAATAGATTTTCGGGAATGGTATGAAGCTGTACAAAGCTTCAAGATTAGAGGATTGAAATACATTGGAATTCTGCATAGTCATAGCTATGGTCGTCCCATACCCTCGCCACTAGACACCTTGAGGATGTCTGAGTGTCCCGGAGAGGTCTGGATCATAGTTTCCCCAAAAGGCATCAGGGCGTGGACTTATGACTCGCAGCTGCGGGAAATAGACCTAGTAATAGTCTAGTCTTCTACAAATTTCTTCTGCCTTGGCGAGATCCTCAGGAGTATTAAGGTTAAAGAACTCCAAATTAGGGTGTGGAGTTAAAGCGTTGATATCCACATATTTTGTCCTGAGTTTGGCTAGGAGCCAGGTGACGCTCTTCCCATAATTGTCAAGCCCGTTCAACGCTCGTATTAGAGCTTCACGCCTGTAAGACGCTATTAGAGGTTCCAGGTATCCGTTAGGCCATTTAGGTACGACAGCATCATAAAATGTCTCGAGATGTTTTAGAATATTTAAAATTGTTTCTGCTTTTAAGAACGGAACATCCGCGGGGAGAACGGCAAACGCGCTGGTAGTGGAGTTTCTCGCAGCAGTGTACAAGCCCACAATGGGGGCGGTCTCCCTTATTTCATCCACTGCTATAATAATCTCCCCCGGGATATTTGCCAACGCCGAGGAAACAAGTTCTTCCTGCTCCTTTGTGTGTACAACGACGATGATTTTCTCGAAGGCTGAGCTGAGACGCATGGCTAATGCTGCGAGAACAGGTTTATCGCAAATTCGTATCAATGGCTTATACATGCCTCCCAGTCTTTTCGCGAAGCCGCCTGCAAGTAGAGCAACCTCCACCCAAGGCACCTTTCTGCATGACAAATAAACAGTTATATTTAAAATATCACAATACCGACAAAAAGTGTGGAGCGATACGTAGAGAAGGCAGCTGGAGGCCTTATAGTTATCCTGGAGGTCTTTATTGCGCTTCTCTTAGCCTTAGCCGTTATTTTATCGCTGACAAAGCTTATCGGCGAGGCCGCCAAGCTGGCCACCGAGGCAGTCTTCGATAGACAGCACTTCGTGACTTTTCTCGATGAATCCCTGCTAATGATAGTAGCGGTAGATCTAATGCGTACACTGGTTGGAGGCATCATCGAGAAGAAAATCTCTGTGATTGTCGTACTTGAGGCGGCCCTAATATTCATTATTAGAGAGATAATTACGATGGAGCTAAAAATGGTCTCGGATATCAGGCTTATACTCTATATAGCAGTCTTTGCCTCATTGTTCGCGGCATGGGTCATTGCGCGGAGAGTGCAGGCTTCGACTCAAGGAGATGAAGTTTAATGCCCTAACTCCTTTTGGAATACCTCTTGAAAAGTTGTATAGGCCTCGGAACCATACAGACAAAAGATTATTCTCTTCACGTTCTTAAGCGAGGTATACATTTCCTTGAGTGTCTTAACAGCTATCATGGCACACCTCTCATAGGGATACCCGTAAATACCAGTTGAAATTGCAGGGAAAGCTATACTTTGCAGCCGGAGTTCTTCGGCTTTGAGCAAGGCATTTCTAAATGCGGATGCTAGCTTTGCGTCCCCATTTTCCTCTCCGAACCTCGGGCCCACAGCGTGTATTACGAATCTAGCCTTTAGCTTTCCGGCCCCCGTGACTGCAACCTGACCTGTCGGCACTGGACCATGTCTTTTCACGTACTCGTCACTCTCACGTTGTATCTCCTCACCCCCTTTTCTCACTATTGCGAGTGCCACGCCGCCTCCATGCTTCAAGAAGCTATTAGCGGCGTTTACGATGGCGTCAGCCACGACCTCAGTAAGGTCGCCCTCACATAATTCTACCGTGATTCCGTTAATATGGAAGACCCTTTGCGGCATACAGTATTATTTAATTTTTAGAGGTTAAAAACATGGGGTTGGGCTTGCCAGAGATTAAAATACCTGAGGGTTACACCCTGATAGTCTATGGTCCTGCCAAACTTAAGGTGCTCGAAGGAGTACTAAGGGTTTTCGGGGCAGAGTTTAGCGATGGACAAGAGTTTAACGTGGAACCCACCAGAGCCCTTCCCCTCTACGCGCATCAAAATGCTGTTATCAACGTTGAGTATGGTAGCTTCACCTTTCATATTGGAGATACCACTCCTGGGGAGTGGTACGAGCTCGCCGAGAAGCTTGCCAGCAGCAATATAAGGCGTGTTCTCGTAATTGGAGACGTCGATAGCGGGAAAACGTCCCTTGTGACCCTACTAGTGAACGTGCTTGCAAACAGGGGGAATAAAGTCGCAGTCATCGACGCGGATGTTGGCCAAAAAAGCATAGGTCCTCCAGGAACAATTGGTCTTGGTGTCACCGAGAAAAGCGTGTACTCTCTCTCTAGTATCCCGCTTTACGACGCATTCTTTACCGGCTCCAACTCTCCAGCATCGGTTATTCACAGGAGTATAGTTGGAGCCGCTCTTCTCGCTAGAAAAGCTGAAAAGTTGGTGGACAGGCTAATAATAGACTCTACGGGGTGGGTGACTGAAGGAGAAGGTCGAGAGCTCAAGTTCTTCAAGACCCTTATAACGGAACCCGATCTCGTAGTTCTTGTAGGAGCCCCCTCTCAACTCGTACAGATAGAACGTGAGCTGGAGGCTCTAGTCGAGATTGTTAGAGTACCTAAGCCTGCCTTTATAGCTAGCAGGGATAAACAGGATAGGAAGGAGTACCGACGATACATGTATAGCCGCTATTTTACAGGTGCCAGTGTTAAAAGTATCAGCTTGAACAATATAAGGACCGCTTATTCATATTTCCTTAGCGGGAGGCCTCTAGATTCTGAGGAAACCTTCAAGCTCCAGAGTATTTTGGGCGTAGAAGTACTATATGCTGAAAAAGCGGATGACTACCTAGGCGCCATTGTAGGGTCTTCTCCGATACCACAGGCCCTTGACTTTGCAAAAAACGCATTCTCTGTAAGGCATTTTAGGCTCCTTCAGGGATATGAGCTGTTACACAGCGTCGTGGGTTTCATGAGTAAAGAGCGGTACTGTGAAGGCATAGGAATAATAACAGGGTTCAACGCGCGGGAAAAGCGAGTCAGTGTCTTAACACCAGTAGAGAGAATCGATAACAAACTGTGGCTAATAGGCAGCCAGAAAGTGAACCCATTGTCCTTTGAGGAGGAGGCTGGGCTCGAAAAGTGGAGCTTATAAGTTACTTTATGCAGCGATAGGTATTCTTCAAGACCTTCTACTCCGCTGGCACGAATCTATCTTGCAGTTTTTTCAATACTTGTGGAAGGGTTGTGTATTCCATTTCCTCTGGCCCAAGCCTGTGTGGCATGAATGGACCATGTCTTCTCATATACTCTGCAATTTCAGTGGCCAACCTCCTTGTGTGCTCAAAGGCTGGATCATCGAATAAATCAACAGGGCCCTCTAGGTAACCATCATGAAGCTGAAAACCTAACCCAACCAACCTGGGAGGACCGTCGAAGCGTGTACACTTGGCATCGCGAAGACTCACAGGCATCAAGGGTCCTGTATGCGATCCCCTCATCCACCCTGATACGAGATGAGGAAAAGCAAAAGCCTCGAGGACCTCGCCTGTAGCTGGGAACCCATGCTGTGCCCTTACTACCAGGACGGGGTCATCCTTTCCCACATATCTTCCAGCAATTAGCGATAATCTAGTAACACTAGCTGTGGCAGCCACCTCGTTATCGCTTTTCCGCCATATCCTCCTAATAACATACCTACCTGGTGTACCGATGAGTGCCAAGAGATCATAGAGTTCCTCTGGGGCTTTCAGCTTGACGGCTTTGTGTTCAATAAGATCCAGGACTTCAAAGATGAAACCTTCATGCATCGTTGGGTCGATAACCAAACCCGCCGTATTGAAGGGATCAGCAAAGATTTTATACAGCTTGAGGTTCCAGGCCCCCGGCTCCGTCTTGTCAGCCGCAAACACTAGTAACGGCTCGCTTCTCCTTTCCTCAAATTCCATCTCAGCGACGCCGGGTCCAAGCCCACGCACGTTGCCCGAGAACGTATCACTGAGAAGATCCTGTCCAGCCCCGTAGAGCTTAAGTGGCTTGCTAATTTTCTCAGTAGCTTCTACAAAAACGTCCCAAGCAAGCTTGTGTATCTCAGGATTATTCTCACCCCTAGTATGAGTCATTAAAAGCTGAAGGTCGTCTCCTACGTGAAAGACATAGAAATCCCGTATTAACCCGGTTTCTTTTGCTTCGGCGAGCTTCTTCTTTGCTAGTTCTTCGTGTCCAGGATGTACAGTTATGTGTCCTGCCATGCCGCCGATATCCGCCTTTATAAGGGATACAGTAATTTTCATACTTAGTATTATTACTGAATAGGATACTTATAAAAATTCCTTACAATAAACTTCAAGAAAGAAACTATTCTAATATATTTTCTTCAAAATTCTCAGAATAGATTGCGAGATTTGTTTTAGGCGAAGCCGATAAATTTCACGGATATTGTCTTTTTTCCAAAATCCTAATAATTGCCTTGGAAGTCTCCACGGTGACAAATATTAAAGCTAAGACAATTAGGGCTTTTTCAAAGTCATCAATTGAGATCTTCGAGATGTTTAAGGCTGCTTGTACAATAGGAATGCTGAGCATCCCGAGTTGTATAACGAAGGACAGTATCAAGACTAAGATTAGAGTCTTATTGCGGAGCGGCGAGAGCTCATATATTGGTCTACGCAGGGATCTTAAGAGATAAGCTAGCAATAACTCTGTTAGGATCATGGTTGTGAAGAGCGTTGTGCGGGCCTCTACTTCGGGGATACCAAGATCTATGAGGTTCTTGAACAACAATGTCAGACTGATGGTTAGAATCAACGGTGTGGTTACCAGAAAACCGATGATTTCTTCTCGCGTAAAGATAGGAGAGTTGGGCTTACGGGGCTTTCTCTCTAATAAGTCGGGCTCGCCCGGCTCGAGGCTTAACGCTATTGCGGGTGCGCCATCTGTAATCAAATTAATCCAGAGCAGTTGTGTCGCTGTGAAGGGTATGGGGAGACCTAGGAAAGTTGCAAATAATGGTGTCAGCAACTCGGCTATGTTAGCGGATAATAAGTATATTAGATATTTTCTTATGTTCTCGAATATCTCGCGTCCTAGCTTAATAGCCTCTACAATTGTTGCAAAATTATCATCGGCTAAGACCATAGCTGCTGCCTCCTTCGCAACCTCACTGCCTGTGATACCCATAGCGATTCCTACATCGGCAGCCTTTAAAGCGGGGGCGTCGTTCACACCGTCACCCGTCATGGCTACGACGTGATTCTTTTTCTTCAGTGCTCTAACTATCCTTAATTTATGCTCGGGGGAAACTCGGGCAAACACCCTTATCTTCTCAACCATGTTCTCAAGATCATTGTCGTTGAGTTTCTCGAGTTCAGTTCCAGTAATCACCACATCGCCCTCATCGAGCAAACCAAGCTGCTTCGCGACGGTGACGGCTGTGAGCTTATGATCACCGGTTATCATAGCTACTTTGATACCGGCTCTTCGGCACGTTTCAAGAGCCGGATAGACTTCGGGGCGTGGAGGATCAATAAGGGCGGCAATACCTAAAAATATGAGATCCCCTTCATCCTCCTCCTTTATCACATTCTTCTCGGATGGGAAGAACTTCACGGCAAAAGCAATGTTTCTTAATCCTTGCCTTGCAAAATCATCGTTTACCTTCATTATCCTCTCACGAATATCCTCATTGATGTCAAAGAGCTTACCACTTGGCAACATTATTTTTGATGAGAGCTGAAGTATAATTTCAGTCGCACCCTTGACAAACATCACGTTGAACTCTCTCCATGGATGGAGGGTGCTCATTCTCTTTCTCTCAGACGAGAAGGGGATCTCGCCTATACGTTCAAGGCTCTGGTTAATGCCAGCCTTAAGAGCAAAAACCTTCAGAGCGCCTTCCGTAGTATCCCCCCTTACGGTCCACTTGGAGTCTTCCTGGACTAGCTGTGCATCATTATTGTTAAATGCATTAAGTAGGAGAAGCTCCAAAGCCTTGTTTTCTGAAATGTTAACGGGCTCTTTGTTGCTCAAGAGTTTGCCAACAGGCTGGTATCCCGTACCGGTAACCTCGATTTCCTGATCGAATATCCAGGCTTTAACAACGGTCATTTCTCCCTTCGTCATTGTGCCGGTTTTGTCGCTGCAAATGTAGGTTGTTGAGCCTAGTGTTTCGACTGCCGGGAGCTTGCGTACTATGGCTTTCCTCTTAGCCATCTTGTAAACTCCAATGGCTAGAGAACCTGTCACGATTACGGGTAAGGCCTCTGGGACAGCGGCCACAGCTAGGCTTACAGCCCAGAGAATTAAGTCTATGAGTCTCATTTTCCAGTAAAACATCCCCACGAGTGATACTATGGTTGCGACGATCACCATTAATATCAGGAGGACTTTACCAAGCATGTCAAGCTGTTTTTCTAGAGGGGTTTTCTCAGTTTTTACTTCTTGAAGAGACTCAGCTATCTTCCCTAGCTCAGTGTTTGTGCCTGTTGCTACAACAACGCCCTTCCCCTTCCCGTAGACGACAGCCGTCCCTGCGAAAACCATGTTAGTCCTTTCAGCTAGAGGAGTATCAACCTCCAAGATCCCAGTTTCCTTGTCGACAGGAGCAGACTCGCCGGTCAGAATTGCCTCATCCACGCGTAGATCCACAGTTTCTATTAGCCTTGCATCCGCTGCTATCTTGTCTCCAGCGCTTAAAACTATGATGTCTCCGGGGACAACTTCCTCGGAGCTAACCACCTTGATCACGCCATCTCTTATTACTGTTGCCTGGGGGGAAGACATCTTTTTCAACGCTTCCAGGGCTCTTTCCGCCCTATATTCCTGGTAAAACCCTAATAGCGCCCCGGCAAGCACTAGGACAATTATGACCACGGCGTCAAGCGTCTCCCCTATAAGGAGGGATAGAATTGTAGCAAAAAGTAATAGAGCCGTGAGAGGATTCTTAAATTGCTCAATGAATAGCTTTAAAGGGCTTACCTTTTTCTCCTCCTCGAGCCTGTTATAACCGTAAACTTCCAGCCTTCTGCGGGCCTCTTCCTGTGAAAGTCCACTAGGAGAAGTATCTAGCATCTTGAAGACTTCTTCAACTGGCATCGAGTGCCAATTTTTTTCACTGGACATTGGGGTACGACAAGAAGGTGAAGGGTATAGATATAAGGGTGACTCTAAGCCTAACAGTTTCAATTTTGTACGCGCAACGGATATCCCTAGTAAAGGTTAGGATTCTGTTCGACTATCTGGGTGGAGTAGCGGCTATTCTAGGGGTTAAAAACTATTCAAGAAAATAGGACCAACTCTTGGAGCATATTCCAGACTTCGGGAGAGAATAGTTGGCTCAATGCGTCTAGCCCTAGAGGTGAGGAATCCCTTTGAGGTATTGTGATCAAGCCCAATTTACTTTTGAACTCTTCCTCAAAGCTTAGAAGGATGTCCTTGTTTTGATTGCTCACCATGTTTACTATGAGCGCCTTTAAAGGAATTCCTGTGTCTTTAAGCTCAGCATATATCTTCCTTGCTACGTTTAAATCTATACGTAAGGGTCTTGAGACGAGGACAGCCCTATGTTCCTTGCTGCGAAGGAAGCTAAAAACGTCTTCGGCAAGCCTCCTCCAGGACTCAATGAGTACGAGAGGCTCGCTTTCCCCCCTCCTTATCTTGTCTAATACACCCTTTACTTTCAGGTATAGCTTAGCAGCCTCGCCAAGATGGTCATAGAATTCTTTCTCGATTCTGAGCATTCTGATACCACCCCCTGTTGCCATCGTATCCCAGACTACAACATCGACGTTCATCGTTGAGAATCTATGCCATACATAGTACAGGGTGAACTCTTCAACTATTCCTGGCGCCCTAGCAACGTAATCAATTATTTCGCGATCCACAGGGAATATGCTGGAGGCAACCCTGTATACCTCTTCTCCGAACCTTTCCTTCCATAGTTCAACAATTTTTTCCTCTGTTAGCTGTTCAACTATAAGTCCCCTGGAAACCTCCTTTGGGCCATCTGAGAGATCCACGTCCAGTACATCTGATAACGAGGGTACAAAGTCTGTCGAAATGAGATAAACTCTGAAGCCCTTTTGTGCCAGTCTTAATGCGAAAGCCGACGAGAGGGTTGTTTTCCCTACGCCCCCCTTCCCCCAAAAGCTAACCAGGACAGGCACACGGAAAGAATGATATAGAAAACTATATGTTTTTTCTTTTATACAGCCTCATGCTTAAATATCCATATGAGTCCTTTTACCCCGTGAGCTTGTGGGATACACTGGAGGCTGCTAAATGGTTAACGCGTACAGGTTGGATGATGCGCGGTATTCCCGGCTCAGACGCTGAAACAGTCTCACAACACTCGTGGGAGGCTGCTGTTATCGCATTCCTCATAGCCTCTAGGACGAAAAGTAGAGGAGTGGAAGTAAACCCTTACAGAGCTGCCACCATAGCACTTTTTCATGACCTCCTTGAAGGTATTATAGGGGATATACCAAGATACGTAGGAAGCCTTCTAGGAGAAGTCAAAAACGATCTCGAGAGGAAGGCGCTCAGGGAACTACAGGTGGATTTAGAAGTTAAAGAGATGATTGAGGAGTGGTTGAGTAAGAGATCAATCGAGTCTAGAATCGCACATGTGGCAGACGCGGTTGCCACTTATCTTCAAGCTCTTAGATACATGCGTAACAGTTATCCACGTGTCGAGGAAATAGCACAATCAATGCGTAGCAAGGCAATAGAGGAGGCTAAAGGTTCAGTATTTGAAGACATAACAATGGGTTTGATTTTAGAAATTGAAAAGGCCGTACCATAGAAAATTTTCTTAAAAAGTTTACCTTAAATTTTACAAGTTGAATTCTAAAGCATCTTTATAAAGCAATGCTTTTATTCTATTTCTTGTAGGAGGTAAGAGGTTTAAAATGGACGAAAAGGACATCACAATATTACGCCTGCTAATCGAGAATGCGAGATTGCCTTTAACCAAGATAGCCGAGAAAGTAGGCATAACAGATGTAGCGGTGAAAAAGAGAATAAAGAAGCTTGAAAAAGACGGAATAATCAAAAAATACACGATAGTAGTCGAGCCAAAGAAGGTGGGCTACAACGGTGTTGCTCTTGTAGGCGTAGACACCGAGCCGGACAAGGTTCTCTCGACAGCTAATGAGCTTTCAAAGAAGGAATACACAACGTCAGTCTTCATCACTACTGGGGACCACATGATTATGGTGGAGATCTGGGCCAAATCCGCAGAAGAATTGATGAATATCATTGAAGACATTGGAAAAATGGAGGGGGTCAAGAAGGTATGTCCTGCTATAGTCCTCGACAGGGTAAAGTAGCCGCCTCTTCAATGCTCGAAAGCTTTCCTCAAGAGTAAGACAAGCCTGGCTTGTACCCTTAGACGTGTAAAGGAGGAGTCACTTACCAGTACTCCTTTCTCCCTTAGACGGCCAAGTACTGTTGAGAATTCTTCTAGGCTCATCCCCAGAGCTCGGCAAGCCTCCTCCGGATTCTTGCTTGTGGCAAGTGAACGTATAACCCCTAATTCCTTTTCACTCAAATCCTTAAAGTTGACGTCTAGAAGTTTATCGAGTGAGTTAAGTATAGCTTCCTCCATTACAGCCATTAACTCCTCGGTTGAGATAAAGTGTAAATAATCCGGGATAAGAATGACTTCTACCTTTAACTCGTTCGCGTATGCCTCCGCGCTCTTATCCGCGAAGCCCCGAGCAACTACCAAGGGCTTAGCGCCTATAAGCTGTGCATTAGCAAAGGCCTGTCTTATATCGGTGGTTGATATTCTTCCCGATTTGACCTCAACTGCATACAAATCGTTGTTTTTCCTTGCTAAAGCGTCTATTTCCGCAACTTCTACACCCGAACGGGTTATTCTGTGTCTATATTCTTGTATCTCGAAGCCCAAACTTTCCAGTATGTGAAACGCGAGCAACTCCGTCCAGAATCCTCTCCTCGAACTCATAGAACCTCCCACATACTAGCTAACATCCTCCTAACATCCGTGATGGACACAAACTCACCATAATCAACGTTTCTCATTTCTTGAAGCCTTAAACGTGCGAGACTTGGTTGGAACCTCCATAAGGATAGCTCCCAAAAAATGTCCCATGGAACAATCATAGAGTAGTATCTTCTGAAATGGGTTCTGGCAGAGTCCTCGAGGAATCCTTCGTCTTCAACCTCTTGATTCTTAGATGCTTGGATCTCGTACAGCCCTCTATACGGGCAAAACCTGCACGAGACGCGGGGTATTCCTTGTAGATAGTGAGGATGTACAAGATGATGCTCCTTCACTATCTTTGCCGTCTCGGCAGCTGAGAAATCATAAATGAGATTCAATGTCTTTCCATTTATGAAACTCGTTTTAATGGCCATGTTTTTCAATTTTTTCATTCTCTTACCCGATTCAAGCATTCGATCACCCTTAGCCTCGAAGTCAGCTTTAAGCTCTTTACGGGCCTCTCGGAGCGCTTTTGACTTCAAGTAGGTACACCACCGGTCTCCCCTCTTTGGAAGACTATCACGTTGTAGAAAGTACCTGATCATTCCTCGATCCGCTTCCTTGTAATAGAAAGGCACCCCGATCCTCTCGGCTACTCTCTCCGCGAAGGATATGTTTTCCAGGGGCTCTAGATAAGGCATATGAACGTAAACGGCAATTAAATTGAACCTTATCTTTTCTCTTAGTCTGTCTAGAAGAATGAGTTGGGCGGTGCTGTCCTTACCTCCGCTCAGGTCGGCCATAACTGTTTTTCCCTCCAATACTCTTCCGAGTTGCTCTTGTGCCTCAACTAGACGTTTTTCTAGGAAATTTTCTCGTAACTCTAAGTGCAGTGGCATGGGGTCTTCATAAACCGCTTTAAGGAAATTGCTGTTACCTAAGGTTCTGAATCCTAGCTCGCCACTCCACAGGTAATGAGTTACCTTATTGTCCCAAAGAAGCTCTACATAGTCTCCAAAGGTTCTAATGTAATGAGTCCTGCGTAAACCCTGAAAAACCGGGTAGGCCTCCATCATGATTTGCTCTTAAAAAATCATGGCACTTTGCACAAAAACCTGTCTACGGCTTTCTTAAAGTTAAAGTCATAAAAACTGTTGAAAATAGAAAAATAGCTAAATTATTTCTACTCTTACCTTTCCTTCAAGCTTTTTCTTAAACATCTCTGCGTCCGCAGTAGAGCCAACTATTACGCCATAGTGCATTGGTACTGCAATCTTCGGCTCAATGTCCAGCGCAGCTTTTACTGCTTCCTCAGCTGTCATGACATAGGTACCGCTCACCGGAAGCAATGCGATGTCAACCTTTCCCTTCAGATCCTTCATCTCCGGAATATAATCTGTGTCTCCTGCATGGTATATGCGAATGCCACCAATGCCTATAATGACTCCTATACCTTTGTAGTCCCTAGGATGAAAGCGTTTCCCGATATTATAGGCAGGGACAGCTTCAATAGTGACACCTTTAACCTCGATCTTATTTCCAGGTTCCAGCAGGTGATGAGTAAAGCCAAGCTTCTCTATTTTTGATTTGCAGTTAACGCTCGCGACTATAACTCCTTCCCGTTTAGAGACCTTATGCACGTCTTCGGGGCTACAATGATCATAGTGGTCATGAGTACAGATGATAATATCACCATCTCTGAATTCCTTTTCTATCTCGAATGGGTCAACATATATTGTAATTCCACTTCCCGAGATCTTAAACGCCGCATGGGATAGATGCTCTATAAGAACACCTTGAAATTCCAGTTGGCCCATATAATTCTAATACTTTGCAAGGTTATTTTAAGCTTGTTCTCTCAAGGACTTGTTATCTGGTATCCGCGGGCCTAGCTAGAAGTTTCCCAGTAAACCTCGTAATGTCTCCTGACCCTTAGCAGTTATCTTCATTAGTTGGGTTTCAGGTTGCTTTGAAAAAACTAGCGTAGCATCAAAGAATCTATTGAGGATTAGGCCTAAGCTTGTTACTCGACCTTGAAAAGGGGTTCTCCCTGCTTAACGACGTCTCCTTCCCTGGCATATATCTCTACAACCATGCCCTCGTTATTTGACTTTACTTCTACGAGTGTCTTCATGGCCTCAATCACGGCGAGGACATCTCCTGGACCCACATGATCACCTTTACTCACCGTTATTCGCGCAACTTTTCCAGTAATGGGAGACGAGATAACGCCCTTACCTAGGGGTGGTGACTCGACTTTCTTGACTACTCCTGTCTGGAGCACTGAGAGGAGTGTTTCCAAAGAGCCTTTACCCTCCTCAACCTCAACTTCAACCTCAAAGGCTTCGCCGTCAAGTATTACTAGAAATTTTTTCTTCATAGTGGTCACCCGAAACAAGTAACATCGTTTTCAAACAAGTCTAACTTCCTGGAAAGTCTCCACGCGCTGATTGGACGGCTCTCCTCAATAATTATTGTCTTCTCTTTTGATTTTTCTTTAATTCGCAGAAACGCCAGTACCGCGGCTAAGATCACAGCACGCTTAGAGGACTCCATGCGCTACACCGGCGGGACTCCATGCTTGCGCGGCGGCCTCGGCTGTTTTTCCCTTTTATCCATAAGGAATGTTAGAAGCTTGTAAAGGTAGGCACGCGTTTCTCGAGGGACAATAACGTCGTCAACATATCCTCTGCTGGCGGGCACATATGGATTAGCGATCTCGTTACGGTATTTTTCAACGAATGTTTTTGCGAGCTCCTCGGGGTTCTCGGCGCTCTCTAGCTCTTTCTTGTATATTATCTCTATGGCGCCCTCAGGGCCCATCACTGCTATCTCGGCTGTTGGCCAAGCTAAAACGAAGTCCGCACCTAGATGCTTGCTTCCCATAGCAATGTATGCTCCTCCGTAAGCCTTCCTGAGTATAACTGTTATTTTAGGTACCGTAGCATCCGCATATGCATAGATGATTTTTGCACCATGCCTTATCACGCCGTGATGTTCCTGAAAGCTTCCGGGCAAAAACCCAGGAACATCAACAAAGGTGATGATCGGGAAATTAAAAGAGTCGCAAAATGTAACGAATCTGCTGATCTTATCGGAGGAGTCTATATCAAGGCTGCCGGCCATAACTGCAGGCTGGTTCGCTACGACGCACACACCATGCCCTCCAAGCCGGGCGAAGCCCACAACAGCGTTTTGAGCAAAGTTCGCGTGCACCTCCAGGAAGCTTTCATAATCGAAAACTCTACCGATAATCTCTCTAACATCATAGGGCTTTGCTGGGTCCTCTGGAACAATTGAATCGAGCGTAGGATCCTCCCTGTAAGGAGAGTCTTTAGTCTCGAGAAAAGGAGGATCTTCAGCGTTATTACTTGGAAGGTAGCTGATGAGTTTCTTGATTAGATTTACAGCCTCTCTGTCGTCTTCAACTACGAAGTGTGCAACCCCACTCTTTGAAGCATGAACCTCAGCTCCCCCAAGCTCTTCCGTCGAGATATCCTCACCAATCGAGGCTTTCACAACTTTCGGTCCCGTTATGAACATGTAGCTTTTCCTCGTCATGATGATGAAATCCGCTAAAGCTGGACTGTAAACTGCTCCTCCAGCACAAGGACCCAGTATTGCGACTATCTGCGGAACAACACCGCTGGCCATAACGTTCCTATAGAAGATATCTCCGTAGCCTTTAAGGGAATCAACACCCTCCTGTATGCGCGCGCCGCCCGAATCGTTAAGTCCTATTACCGGGATGCCCAGCTTCACGGCTGTCTCAATTGTTCTGGCTATCTTGTAGGCATGCATCTCTCCTACGCTTCCACCCATAAAGGTGAAGTCCTGAGCATACACTGCCACACGTCTACCATTAACGGATCCCAGCCCAGCAATTACACCGTCGCCATAAGCTTTCCTTAACTCCATTCCGAAACCAGTTGCTCTATGGAGAACATACCTCCCGATAGGGATGAGTGAGTCAGGATCGAGTAGCAAGTTTAGCCTTTCTATAACTGTAAGCTTTCCCTGCTCGTGCAACGTCCTCGCTCGCTCCTCGCTCACGCGTTGAGTCTCACTTCTTCTTCTAAGAAGATCCTCTATTCTACTTGGCATGAAAACACCTGGAAGGCTCTAGGAAAGCTCTAAGACCCACACCTCAAACTCTCCGCCACCAACGCGAACCTTTACTTGTTCAGCGCCCTTCCTAACCGCCTCCAAAACCATTCCCAGGTGTCTTTGAATCCTAGCGACTGCCTCGAGCCAGTCTCCATTAGCAAAGCGAAGCGTGGATGGAACCCTTAGCGCTCTTAGATCGCTTTCATTAATGCCGTTCAACTGTTCTAGGGGGTAAGCTTCTCCGCTTTTCAAAACCTGTTTTCTTCTAATGCTTCCCCTTAACCCGCGAACCGAGATATATGCCCTTCCCGTAGTTTTCAAAGTTACCCTCTCTTTAGCAAAGTAGGCTGCCCAGGGCTCGACTCTCCTACCGTCGACATATACCTCTGAATCCCCCGCGAAAGCGACGAGCGTTTTAGAGTCAAACTCTAGTTCAAGCTCCCCAGTTTTTACCTCGAAGGCGGGTCCCGTTAAACTGTTAAGGGCAAGTGCATTGGAAACCGCATGTGCAAATTTGTCATGGGAAGCCAAGGGATTCGGTGAAATGAATGCACCCAGGGCTCTCTGTACTACGATCATCATACAATCTCACACCGCTTGGTCTTTGCTACATATTGTACGGTATTTAAGCTTTGCCGATTAGGCATTCAACAATCGACGAAGTTTCCTTTTTAGACTACCCAGTCCTGCAGGTCTTTTCGGCCCAGGACAACGACCCTTATAAGGCCTGCTAGAAGAATGGTAAACCATAGAGGTTGGTAAACAAGAAAGTAGACTGGATAAAGGTATACATAGGACTTCATGCCGACGTATTTGGATGCTATGTAATGCCACAGCATGAAGAAGCCTAGTGTTACCATGAGAGGAATAAGATACACGACCTGTAAGTTCACCGAAATCAGGGTTGCAAAGGGTATTACTTGGCTAACAAGTGATGACATGTAGAGCAGGAGAAGGTAGAACCCCTTCAGGATGGTATAATTATAAAGGAAGAAGGGAAGTACACTAGAGACGATCGATGGCAGGGAAAGTATGAGTCCAGGAATTATCACGTGAGGCATTTTAACTAACGCCTCAAAACCCACCTTATAGTATTTCTCTAGCCAATCCGCTACGCCCACAGCCCACCTCTTCCGCTGTTTGAACCATTTCCTAAGAGATTCCGGAGGGTAATTTAAAACATATGTTGTCTCGATGTATCCGTATCTATGCCCCCTAAGAAAGCTCCTAATGGCAAGGTCAAAATCTTCCGAGATAATGGGTCTAAAAAGACCTAACTCCTCAAGCGCTTTGCGTTTGATGGCAAAGGCAGCCCCATTAACAGCAACTGTTCTCTGAGCAAGACGTGCCATAAGCTTACTAGCAAAATTCACTGCGGTATACTCGATGTAAATCATCTTACCTAGTAGGTTCTCTGCAACAATTACCTTCCTTATATCAGCGATATCATAGTTCCTCATCTCTTCCACGACTCTCTCAACAAAGAAGGGGTCGGCGATCTCAACATCATCGTCTAAAAATATGAGAATTTCGCCAGCAGACACTTTGATAGCCTTGTTTAATGCGTTAACCTTTCCCACTCTTTCTGAGTTTAAAATAAATTTAACATTTGAACTCTTTAACCGAGACACTTCTTTAACTATACTCTCTGAAGGTTCATCTATCGCAACAACTACCTCGAGTCTGGGATAATTATTGCTAAGCAAGTCCCTAACAAGTTTTACGAGCCTATCGCTTCCCCGAAACGAAGGTATTATTACACTTACGGGAAGAATCTCCTTAAAAACAGACTCCTCGACCACGACCTCCCTAGCAGACACATCCAATCCAAACTTACCCTCAATAAATCCTTTTTTATGTGGCTCTTGAGCAATGATCGATAGCACACCCTACTTATGATGTTAGTTATTTAAGACGACTATCACTACAATCTGGGCATGCATCCCCGATGACTAACCCCTTTAATCTAGAAATACTTTCCAGGTTAATCCTAGAGTTAGCTAGAAGGGATATATACAATAATGTTGGACGCGTCTTCATAAAAGATCTCCTCGATCAAGGATATACACGTGAAGAAATAACCGCAGCTATAACCAAGCTCAAGTCTCAGTATAAAATCGTCGTTATAGGAGAGTTAATAAAGGTGTATTTCTCCAGAGACAGCAATGTTCGAGTATAAGTGCATGCAGACCCCCATTGGCGAGCTCTGCTTCTTGTTAAAAGGCCACATGGTTCATGCTCTTCACAAGAGTGGAGTAGTTAATCCCCCGAAGAACGCTGAAGCAGGCATACATGCCTCACTCCTCGAAGAGGAGCTCCACGAATACTTCCAGGGTATAAGAAGATCGTTCAGTTTCAAACCAGTTGTTACGGGGTCCACGGTCAGGATTAGAGTGCTGCAAGAAGTAATGAGAATTCCCTATGGAAGGTTAACCACGTACAAGGCTATTGCTGAAAAAGCTTCAACGACTCCCAGGGTTGTTGCTAGCGTTCTCAGAAGTAATCATGTATTGCTACTTATACCTTGCCACAGGGTAATATCTTCCACAGGAGACATTGGCGGCTACGTACTTGGAAGAGAAACGAAGAAATACCTCTTAATGCTCGAGAAAGCTCTATAAGTGAGTTT
>NZ_JBMFLX010000006.1:0-44853 GCF_049970975.1 Infirmifilum sp.
GTAGACCTAGCAGAACTAGCCAAAAGAACAGAAGGATACACAGGAGCAGACATCGCCGCTGTTTGTCGCGAGGCTGCGATCAGCGCCTTACGCGAGGCCGGTAAACCTACAAAAGTTACAATGAAATACTTCTTGAAAGCTCTTGAAAGCGTAAAGCCGAGCGTTACCAAGGAAGATCTCGAAAAGTACAAGAGGATAGCAGAAGAGTTTAGGAGAATGCTTAGCTAGCAACCTCATTAGATCAGTTGAGAGTTCTCATATCACAAATCATCTTTGGTACTCCTCATCATTTCAAAGTATGGTTGTCAGTATAATTATTTAAATTTTACAAAGAATAAATTCTCTGGGTCACATTGTCAAGACCTATATACTTCGCTGGTCTATCCTTGACCTCTCCCAGGGGCGTCAGCAGTGAGGATGTGGTGCTCTATAATATCCCAGAGTTCGCAACGGCATACAAAGAAAAGTTCGGCATCTTTTTTTTGCCCACAGTAACAGACTCAGAATTGAGTTTCGAGAGAAATAAGACCCGAATACTCGTACACTATTTTTCTTCATGGAAGGACTATGTGATCGTCACGCGTCCATTCTCTTTTTCCGTGGAAGAGGTTGAAGCAATAGCTAGAAAAATACGAGGCGAATCAAAAGTGATAGCGTCGATTGCAGCATCGAGACTATCTTCACTTACAAGACTCTCGTCCCGCTTCATGGGGATCGTGGACGGTTTTGAAATCGACCTGGGTCTCACGAGTCTTCTCATTGGTGAACATAGGAGTTTCGAATCCTATGCTATAGATGTTATCGAAGAGTTCGTTTCTGTCTCTAAAAGACCTGTTTTTGTGAAGGTTTCGCCGAGCGTACAATTAAGCAGTGAATTCCTAGAAAATTTGAGGCAAACCGGTATTGCAGGAATGGTCTTTACGCCTCACATCGTATATTCGATTGGTAGAGAGTTTTTTAGAGTTCATTCACCATACCTATCGAAATTATATGCTCTAATATGGGCTAAGCTGATCGCTAGCACAGATATTCCAACAGCTTATATCAGCGACATTCCAGAACACCTACTCGGAGAGGTGTCGGTTGAGAAAACATTCGATATATTATTGTTCGACACGGCTCTTCTCTCCACTCTTGTTGATATGCCTGGAGTAGTAGAATTAGACAAAGAGATGCCTATTAGGTGGAGGTATATCCCTGACCCTCTAAGACCTGCCATTGACGTAGTACGTGAGCCACAGTGTCTCAATGTTTGTCCTTATAGAGCTTTTTCCAAGGAAAAGAACCTCCATGATTCTCTCTCAGGTCTAGCGGTTGCAGACGAAAAGTGTAATGTTTGTGGCTTGTGTCTCTCAAGTTGTAAGGACGTTAAACTTATGGCGACTCTTACGCCTGAGTAGACTTTCACAAAACGTCGTCCAGCCGTAAAAAGTAGAACTTTTCCGCCTCTTCAGGGCTATTAACCCCAAGAAAAGCGGCTGAAAATATTTTCGCTATTTCCTTCAACTCGGCTGTGACCTGTGACATGTTTGACTGAAGATCATCAAGAGTCGCACGCCAACTCTTCGCCTGTAAGACCTTAGAGATGAGGAGGAGTTTTTGAAATAGAGTTAATTCAGGGCGCTTTGAGACCTTAAAGTAGTGTTTTGTAAGGTAACCCAAGACATCCATCGAGTTTTCGACGGTCATATCTCCCCAAGCGTACATCAAGAACCTCGCTTTCTTCAAAAGGGGTAAATTGATTGGTGGGTCGGGGTTAGGAGTGGATTCCAACAGTAGCAGAGCGACAGGTGGTTCCAAGTCGTAGTACGGTGATGGAAGTGTGTCCAATAGTTTTTCCTTAAATTCTCTCGCTATAACGTTAACTATTCTTTCAGCCTTCTCACTTAACGGTTTGATCACTATAACCGTGTACTCTCCGCTGATGGGATTCCTCTCGGGACTTAGATGCACAGGGATAAAGCCGTTCTTAACCCAGAATCTGAGAAGCTCCTCGGTTACTCCGAAGCCAGCTCCTATCCAGTCGTAGCCCCCTCTCCGCGCCTCTTCCTCAATATGTTTAAGGGCAAAGCTCCCAAGCCCCCTTCTCATTACTTGTGGATGTGTGGCTATTCGGACAATCCGAATACCCTTCAGCTCTCCAAAGTCCACAATTTTATAATGTTTTATTATCCTATCCGGTATGATGTTTCCCATAAGCCAAGCCCCCTTAGCTGACTCACGCGAGAGATCAGGACCCAGGGGGCCCTCAATAGCCAGCTCGAGAGAAACTACCACCTTTCCAGAGGGGGTCTTGACGATTCGAGTAAAGTGATGCGGGGCCTCCATCATGATGCCTAGGTCGTTTGGGTTGTTCCTGTAGTGCGCCATTATGTATATGCCGACAAATTGTCGTAACTCGTCTTCATTTTCTAAGAACAGCTTTTTCTCGTCTGGAACTTGATAGAGAAGATTCGTCTCGTTGATGGCCTTAATATCCTCATCTGTCAGTTGGGCAGGTTCAGCGTCCAACAAGAGCGTATCAAATATCCATTCCTCAATCGGGTCTTGCTTGGCATAACGTATTGGCTCATCCATCTCGTACTCTATAACCTCCACATCGTTACGTGCGCGAAGACGTGTAAGAAACCTTACCGAGAAGCCGCGACCTGCACCTTCATACCCGTGTATCGTGGTGGAAAAAACAATTTTATCATACCTTTCCAGGAACTTAAACAACATTGTCACGGGTATTGCTGCTGCTTCATCCACAACAAGCACATCTCCACGGCTCTTTAAAGCTTCGAGAGGTGGTACGTATGAGATATCGATTCCTTTCCCAGAAATTCCCACTATTCTGTTTTCGCTATGGGTTAGCTCAACTGGATGATTGTAGAGCCTGAGAACACGGTCTGCGAATCGAAAAACCTCCTGCACGTTGGTCTCACTGGGCGAGGTGACTACTACCTTGCATTTTCCTTTGGCTCTGCGTAACCTGTGTACTAGCCACCCTAATCCTATACCGACTACAGAAGATTTTCCTCTACCTCTATCAGCCGTCAACACTAAGACCTGTTTTTTCAGGCTCTTAGCGTAGAGAAACTCGAATCTCTTGAGAACCTCCACCTGATCCTGTGTAAGGGCAAGCTTGTATACTTTAAGGGGAATTCGCGTCTTCTCAGGAATGATTATTTCCCGCGAGGTGTAATCCGAGGTTTTTTCTTGAGAGAATTTTCTGAGAAAGTATCTATTATCCGCGTCATATATCGCTATTCCATTGTGCTCGTAGAGCTTCTTTAACAATCGCTGTGTAAAATATCTCTTGAGCTGATCGGGAGTATAACCTGGGACGATTAAATTGCTTTGAAATCGCGTTATCGTCTCAAATATTCTCTGCTGAGAAGGTAAGAGAAGAATGTATAGTCCTCCTCCCCTAACTACACCCATTAAGCGACCGAGGTCGTTTGGCTCGAGGTTGTTTAACAGGTCTGCAATGCAGAGAGAGTACGTTCGCCCAAGTATTACATCCAGCTGGTGGTAAGATACATATTCTATGTTTAGATCCTTCGGTACTCCCCTAGCGAATAACTCCCGTCTCATGCCACCATCAGAGTAGAAAGCGTGATAAGTGTAGAGAATGGGATCCTCACCTACAAAGTCTCGTAACTCGTAGAGGAAGTCGAGGGCGGCAGTTACTAGACGGGAGTCGTCGTCGCTGAGTATTACAAGTAAACGTCTGTGGTGTTCACGCCTAGCCTTTATTAACTCATCGTGCACTTCGTCCAAGTGTTCTTTCGGGATCAACGGCATAATTAAAAACCCTGTAAGACAGGGTCTTTTGGCTTTATAAATTCACGCAAGAGTGTTGTCGCATACATTCCCTTCCTTAAAGCGAATGAGAAAATAATATCATCTCCATCTTCGTGTATTCTTAGATCTAGGGGCTTGAGACCCGCAGGGCGGTAAGTACCAGCCGAGGAGGCTTCAGGTATACTTTTCACGTAGAAACGTGTAACATCTATCCCCTCTTCCTTGAGTATGATCCTCTCTATTTCGCCCTGTTTACCCTGAGACAGTTGAGTATTATACCCAAATATCGGCAGGAGAAGCAGTGCTCTTCCATCCAATACAAGCTTGCGAAGTTTATCTATATTAGCTTCGTTGGCTACAAGTACTGAAGTATACTCGTGATGGTATGTGCTTGGGAAAATGCCAACGTAATCGCCAGGGGAGGGGAGCATCCAAGAGAGGTCCTCCTCTATTCTTCTGCTTAGAACCTTGTTAAAGAGATAGGCCTGGTATGCTCCAACGTAGAGCTTTCTGATGTAGCTAGAGATGCTTCTGAGAGCCCCAACATAGTCGTTAGGCCTTTTGGCAAGGTGGGCTATCACGCTTCTCTCGCTCTTCATACTCTTAGGAAAGATTTCTAAAGTTCCTATGTAGTCGCCCGTTGATGCAAGATATTCTCTTGCTTTTTTAGCGATGTCTGATTCATAAGGAAAAATCCTTAATAGAAGCTCCTCTACGGCTTCTTTAAAGTTTCCCATAACTATGTTTTTTCCAACGATATGAGTGATAGGTCTTATGCTGCCAAACCGTTGATAGCCAACATAGTTTGGAATGTAACTCACTTCTTTCAGCTCCTCTGTTAACCTTTTTAAGTTGCTTCCATCAGCCTCTCTTACACGTACGGTGAATTCGTTGCCAAAAAGAAGGCCAGGCCGCAGCGCAAATGGTCGCCGGAAGGGACAATGTATTTTTATCCGTGTATTTGACTTGTTGAATTCCTCGATTAGTTCTTCATTTATGACCCCTTTAATGGATACAAATTGGAAAGTTACCGCTGATGTGTCTTTTAGACCTGCAAATCCGATGTCTTTCTTCCTCACATTCAGATATCTTTGTATTCTTTGTACAGCACTAACCGAGTCTAGACCTCTCTTCTCGACAACTACCCATGTGTATTCTCCGCTTCCCTTTGGAAGATTGGTGCAAAGAGAAGTGGCTTTAATACCATCGATGCTTATTTCTTGCACAATGAAGTCGTCTATCTCTCTACGTATTCTTCCCCCTATACCATCAGAGTCCAGGCCATAGTATCTCATTTCTAAAAGGTTGTCGAGTTCTGCCAGAGCTGGACGAACCATCTTTTACACATGTCGAGGAATCCCCCCTATCTTAAAAATTCATAGTAGTTTAAGCTTCCCGGTGACCTTGTCCAGAAGGCTTGCAGGTGCAGGACCTATGCCAACGGACGTTATCGTACCAGGCTCGAGTTGCGTTAATCCCATATCTCTTACTAGTGAAACGGGTAAGCCTAGGCTTTTAGCCTCCTCATAAACACTTAGAAGCTCTTCAAGGGACTCGACCCTAACTACTATCTTCTTCTGCCCGCTTTCAAGCCATCTTTCTACCCACTCGGGCTTCATCCTTTGAGCCTCCAGGAACGCGCCAAGGGAAGCGTGTGCACCCTGAGCTACCATTTTGCCTCTTCCCATTTGGAGATCCCGTCTAACCACTATGACCTGCTTGATTTCTTCCTCCACAAGGCGTCAACTCTAACTTATTATCTTAGGATTCCCGCAGATTACAAGCAAGAGCTAGCCGCGCTTATAGCCAATTTTCCTGAGAAATTCGATTCTCTTCCTTTTGTCCGTCTCCGTCTCCACACCCACGACAGTGTAACCATCAATTACTCCCAAAACCCCTCTACCCTGCACGGTCTCGGCGACAATGACCTGGACAGGGTTTGCTGTTGCACAAAAGATATGTGCTATTTCGTCTATGTTTCTTAACTTGCTAAGCACGTTTATAGGCCAAGCATCTCGGATCAGCAAGACGAAAACATGTCCAGCGCCTATTCTCTGCGCATTCTGAATTGCGGCATTTTTCAACTCTTCATCGTTTCCATCCCACCTGATGAGCCTATCACCGCTGGCCTCGTTGAAGGCTAGCCCGAATTTTATTCCTGGAACACTCGTAACCACTGCCTCGGCTATGTCTTCAACGCTCTTTATGAAGTGGGTCTGGCCGATTATAATGTTAGACTTCTCCGGCAGAATCATATCGATAATTTCGATTTTGACCCCATTGTTCATACAAGAACAAGTTTTTAGCTCTGCTAGAAAAAAATAACGCACTAGCTCATCATCCGTGTCTAGGTTATAGTAAACATTTTTTAATGTTCTTGATTTTCACAGACGTGGCATATTCCTATGGTTGATGACCCACAGAACTGTATGATGGAGAACTGTACGCGGCATGCCGAGATAATGCTAGAGGTAGGCGGACAGGTTATTTACCTTTGTAGACCACATTTCAGCCAGCTTGTTTCGAGAATGGAGAAGGCTGCTGAAAGGAGAGGCAATATATCACCGAGAAGCTTGAGGATAGAAAAGTTAAACGATGGTAAAATAAGGGTACGCATAGCCCGGGCCAGGGCGGGAAAACGCTAGTTGTCTAACCTGTAAGGATTCTTATTTGTTCCTCTACAGTTTTCCTTAGTTCCTCGTATACTTCTTTCGAACTTATTATGCCATCTCGAAAACTGTTCTCAATCTCTTCAAGTTTTTTCTTTGTCTCCTCTAAGCTCGTGTCTAGCGGGATGCCGATACGTTTCATGTGCTGGATACTCTTGAGAGACGCGTGTTCATAAGCAACCCATAGATTTTCAAGTTCATGAACCATAGTGACCGTTTCGGATGAAAGTTCATCGAACTTCTTCTGCGACTTCTCTTCTTCCAATAGCCCCAGTTCAACTTTCAATTGTATTTCCTCGAGTTCGCTGAGATTAGAGGATATCCTGGTTTTGAGGACAGCTATTTTTTCGAGCAAGGCAGGCCTTGTCTTTTCCCATTGGAGAAGGGCTTGTTTCGTTGTGGAAACATATTCTTCCCATGCCTTGTCGGCGCCGTCAAAGATATTTTTTATTTCTTCCAAGGCCATTGTAGCCATTACTCCTCGACCTCCTCCCGTATTCTCTCTAGTCTTTTAAGTTTAGCCTCCAATTCTGCCCTAAGTCTTCGGTATGTCTCCTCAGCCACCTCCCCCTCTTTGAACTTCTGTTCAAGCTTGTTTAGGGCTAGCCTTATCTTTGCTATTTCGGGTTTAACCTCAGCTACTTTTACGCGCTTGTAGTGAGGAATGACGAGCCTGTCAAGCTCATCCAGCTTACGCTTTATGTTATCCATCTCGGAGTTTTTCTGAGATATCTTTGAGTCGATCTCCGACCTCAGTTCTTGATAATGAGTGTCATCTAGAATACCTAATTTATGTTTTGTCTCTATCCTTTCCAGTTCCTCGGTTAATGTGTTTATCGAGCTTTTAATGCTGAGTAATTCTTTTTCCAGATAGTCTCTTAGGTTCTCCCACTTCTCGATAACCTCACGTGCATCGCGCTCATATTCCTCCCAAATTCTGGAGAGCTCGGAAGCGCGAGTAATCAATGTGTCTATTTCCTCTGTGATTTTTTCTAAGCCTGTTCTCTCTTCTTTGACTTCGGGGCTCAGAGTCTCTGGTTTTTCGATTTTAATTTGTGTCTGTGGTTGAGGAGCCGGGACTATTTGCTCGACAGGCTTTTTCTCCTCAGTGGATTTCTTCCTCCATTCTATGTAGTATGGGCATTCCCAATATTCCATAAGGCAAGGCATGAATGCCGGGTCTACTTCAACGCCCCCCGCGTACTTGCAATAGAATCTTCCCCTTGTATCCCGATAAAGGCCCGGACAAACGCCGCCTGTAGACATCCAAAACCTATCACTATAGTGAATAGCCAATATTATTATTATCGTTGTGAATTGTGTTCAAAGCACATACAAATAGTGTTATTTTCTAGTGGTTTACCCATTACACACATAGGAGGCATGCAGCCTAGAGCCCCTATATGTTGCATGTGACGGTAGAGCTTATTTATCGCAGGGCGGTTTTTAGAGGGTTGTTTATGCTTGAGGAGTCGGTTTGCAGGTATTACAGACCAACAGCGAAGGGTAGTAGGTGTGTTTTCATAGGGGTTTCTGAGTGGAAAGCCCTTAACAATAAATACCTGCAGTATTGCAAAGCAGGGGGTTCGGGCTGTCCGGTTCTGGCGACAATAACGAAAAAGATGTCTAACAACCAAGCTAGAAAGGGTGGCGGTCGTGTCTTGCTTGAGGAGGGCTGACTATCTCCTATCACTTGGGGTCGTTCTGGCTTTTACGGGTGTTGTGGTAGCTTTGTTCACTTCAAAGGAAAGGGCCATGAGCCTTCCCCTGATTTTAGCCTTGTTGCCCGTGATCTCCATGCTCTTTTTGGGGGCATCAAGGCGTGGAAGAGACAGAATCGCAGTTTTACTGGTTGCCTCCATAACTATTGTTTTCTCATCACCTTTCTTGTCCCTAGCGATTGTAGGGCTAGAGGACAAAGTCAAGAGTGGGGTAATATCCTCTATATTCATAAATAATTTGACTACAGGTGATGGAAGGAGTACCCTCCTAATATACTCTTTACTAGTCTTTGCCTCCTTTATTTCATCCTTGTTGTTAAGTAGGATCTTCATTAGCTATTTTTTGCCTAGTTTAAGTGTAGATGGGATAGTGAACCCTATTTCAATGCTTACTCGTTTGTCAAGCATAAAGTCTTGGTCGATTTTTGGATTTCTCGTCGGTTTTATCCCTTTATTAATCTTCCCGGGAACTCTTCCTGAGTTTTTAACCTTAATTTATATGCTGGTCGCACCCATCCCTGTACAGTCTGCACTCTTGACTTTCGAGGTCTTGAGATACTTTGGCCTGGACTCATTGATAGGTTTTCCCGGAGTGCTCGTCGCATTGACAGTTTACTCTATTATAGTTTCACGACAGGGTGTTAAGACTGAAAAAGGAGCAGCTTCATTTCTTTTATTGTTTGCATCAAGTATACTTCTCATTCTTCTTACTTTTTTTATTCTCTTCGGGACAAAATTTCCCTTGTATGCCTTTCTCTACATACTTTCCCTCTTCTCGTTAACACTAGTTTTTCTTCATTCCGAAGCTAGAGGCTTCTTGTTGAGCCCATTTCTAGCTATGCTGGTTATTTCCTTGTTTTCAGGTATAAGCGTGGGAGAGAACAAACGTATTCTTAGCCCTCTTACCCCTCTCCTTATCGCTGCTGCGCCAGCAACTCTTGCAACTCTTTATGAATTCATTGCTATACGTGCAATCCCTGAAGAAGAGGATTGCTCTTATCTGAGAGTTGTCCTCATAACTTTTGTAGTACCTCTGGTATCCTATCTATATTACACGGGCGGGAGTTACGGTTTCACGTTTACCCAAACATCTTCATTACAGGAATTATCATGGATGAGCGTATTTGCTGCCTTTATCGCCGTATTGTTCACAGTTATTCAGCAGAGAGTGGCTAAACACTTGTTGAGTAGAGGCTCTGCTCTATTCATTCCATTATCCCTAACTATACTACATCCTGTAGGCCTTGCACTGGGTTACATATTTCTTTATGCAAGGACGATGGAATCTCTTATATTTATAATTCCGGCATCCATCCTAATCCTGACCGTTAAAGTGTTAATCTTTTTCAAGCAAGTTTCGTTGAAGGAATTCAACTTTATGGTTCTTTTGGGCTCAGGATCCGCGTTGCTACTTCTTTTGCTTCTTTAAGCCTAACGTTACCCGCCAGCAATTTGAATGATATCACCATCTCCCAGCTCAAAATCTTTTCCAACTTTACGCGGATTGAATGTGAAGCGGTTGCTCCAGACCCAAGCATACTTGAAACTCTCGCCTAGCTGCGAATGTATGATTCTCGCCACTTCGATTACCTTAGCTCCACGTCTCACCACGATGGGTCTTTCTTCCACCTCTCCCGTTCTAGGATTACGTGTGTAAACCCTTATCAGGTCCAACTCTCGGAAAATATATTCGGCCATCCTTCCGAAATCTATGGTTTCACAACCTTTAATGAGGTGTACAGGAATACCAAATTCACTCTCGAGTGTTCCACGCATTACTTCCGCGTCCTGGATATGGTCTCCTGGCGAGTAAAGAACAACAATGGTAGGCTTGTAAGCTATTTCCCCGAATAATGCCTCCTCAACATCGTCTAACGTGGCTTTTCCAGTAACTTTGACAACGGCATGGTAAATTCCATAATCGCGAAGGAGAGCCGCAACATCTTGGAGTGTTGTGCCTTCGAGTTCACCTATCACGACAACTCCTCCCGTCGATCTTCTCTCTATTTCGACGCTCGCTCGCGGCTTCTTCCAAGCTATCCTAGACTCTTCTAGGGCGTCAAGCAAAGCCTTAACCTGGCTTTCTACTCCCGGTACCATGTCGAGGGCTAAAATGATTGCATCGGCATTTCGTGCTAAAGCCATCAAACGAGATTGCGATGAAGCGTCGCCGAAAAGTGGTGGGGCACTGATTATTTGGAAGTATACACCCTCCCAAGTTTTCATGCCTGGAACAGGCTTCTTGGAATCTGTAACTTCTATCCCGGTGATGCAGCGAAACACAGCCTCACGACCGGGTCCGGGATAGCCCAGCACAACTACCTGGATATCGCCCTCTTTTTCTACAAAGAATTGTTCGCCGCCACCAACCTTTTTCTTTCTCTTGAGTTCTATTTCTCTTCGGAGTGCAGCAATTTGACGAGTAACCTGCATGCGAAGTCTTTCCGTCCCCTTGTGCTTCGGGACGGCAGAGAGGAACTCCTGTAGAGCTTGAAGTTTTTCCTCTGGCGTCTTCGCGTCCATAGCTTTCTTCCATTTACTCTTTGCCTCGGCTGGGAGATTCGTGGGCATTTTATCCTATGGTGTTAGGAGTATTTTTGACACTTTTTAACTTTCCTTTTAATCAATCAAGTTTTCAACTACTACCGCCTGCCACCCTGCGTCACGGGGGCCGGCTCATGGGTTGCCCTTCTAGGGGTTATTGTTTTGCTCCTAGTGGTTGTATCTTTCTCCTCTCCGTGGCGACTACGACTCCTTGGTGTGTCGGGGTGTAGGCTTCGATTCTCGTCGGTGTTGGTGGGCTGTATCCTACTCTTCTGGTTATGTTTAAGCATGCGTTTCTGACTAGGACGCAGTTCTTGCACACGCATCGAAGCTTTCAGGGCGTACACCGACATCCTTCCAGACCAAAGGAAGGCACTCGACAGCATCAATACAATGCTCATGGAGCTAGAAGAACTCTCAGCTAGGATTGAAGGATTTCTCGAGTCCTTGTTTAAAGATAAGCTTACCTGAAAGCCGGAAAATTACAAAGTACACTATTTTTAGGGTGTTCTTACGAGGATTTTACCATTCTTCTTGAGCAATAAGAGTTGGATTTTTCCACCAATCCTCATTGCTCTCTCAACGACAACTGGAGCGAGAATGGCTGTCTCATTTAACCTCTCGAAGCACATACTAGACACAGGTACCCTGGTCACTATCAATCCGTTCTCGATATACAAGTCAAGATTATATTCACTACGTAGAGAAGTACCCTCAGGTGAGTTAGCAAGATAACATAGGTCTCTAATCAAGGCTGCATCCTCGTGAACGGGAGAGTTAAAAACCGCTAGCCAATACGTGAAGACAAGCGTACTCACAATGACGTCTAATAGGATCACTATTGCATCATCCACCGCTTATCACCAGCTTGTTCCCCCATTTGTCCATAAGTGTACAGGGATAGTTTCCTTTAATGGCAAGAAGTGTTCCATTGACGTAATCGTGAGGACAGAGCGGTTTTAGATAGACTTTTATCTTGATAGCGTAACTGTAGCTTGCTAACTTGAAGACTTGATAACTGGAGGTTTCATATATTCTCAGAATTCTTCCCGTTAACGGGTCGACCTTCAACCCGACTAGTTTATATGAGTATTGTAATTCGAACACATCTTTTCCAACGTTCGTCACAACATACCCCCTGCAAACTAAGGCCCCATGATCATAAGATGATTCATTCACCAGCAGATAGAGATTATACGAGAGGAAGTTAACCGGGTATATATACCGAGAAATCTTTTGGAGTTTTACATTAGCTTTACCGGGATCCGAGCACGAAGCTCTAAGGGCTACCAAGAGCGCTGTGTGAGCATCCTCTCCACGGTAATCTGTACGATAAAAATTATGTTCCGAGCTCTCTAAAACTAGAAAGCTTAAAAGCACTATAGCGAGTAATCCAATTGTTCCTCTGCGCCTCATATTATCTCTTCCAGCTGAAAGATATCACTCTAGGCTCCTCACCGCACCATACAATAATATTGCCTACCGGGTAATCGGGTAAAGGAGCCGTGGCATTGACACTCCTCATTATCTCATCAACGTCGTCGCAGCTGGCGTAAAGCATGACATAGGCCGCGATAGTCGCCGTGTTACGTGCCTGAATGAAATTATATGTGAGCGTTTTGACTTCATGGCTTGAGACTCTAGTCAGAGTCAATAGGACAACTATAGCTATGATTGCCGCTGAAAGAGTTCTCAAGGTTTGACCACCTCAACTCTAGATCCGTTTTTGCATAATGTAATGCTGTATCCGTGTATTGAGTCGTTGTAATAGATTGGTTTGGATGCATAGATAGTCAGACAAGATCCCTCGGGCATAAGGCTTGCAATACTTTCCACCTCTCTTTTACTGTGGTTTGAATATGCAATATAGAAGCTTAGGAGAGAGCCTAAGAGCAGTATTTCAAAGAAAGCCAGCAGATTATCTCCTATAGACTTCAACACCTATTCACCTGATAGATAACAACTTTCAACTCCTGAGGTCCTTCCAGTTCCACATTTCTACCACAATAGCTTAGAGAAAGGTCGTACACCCTGACAGTAAAACTCCTTCTCGAGAAACATAGCCTGTCGGCAAATCCATCAAAGGAAGAGTCATATAGAACCAGGGTGTTATTGCCTTCAAGGAGTCTTGGAAGGAAATATATTTTACATTTACTTCCCTCGTGTATTATCGACAACCATGATTCATTGAGAGGGGTTATGCGGCATTTTTCCAGCTCGATAATGGGTAGACTTGCCCTTGTCACTGTAAGGTTGTTTGCCTTAACTTCGCAAATGGTCCTGTTTATATAGACCTTCGAGTTTAGATCCACGAGAGTAGCCTGGGCTAGAACGTTGAGTTGGGAGGGCTCAACAGTAAAATGCCTTGACTGGCCCTGCACTAAAAGAAGTATAGTGGTAAGGACTGTTATAGTAAACGAAGCGAGGATTACTAGCCTTATTGTATCGATCAAAGCTTTTCGAGCCATGGTATCACCAGGACCTCTCTCGTCATTCCTGGAACGTAGAGAACCTCAAGAGAGTGCCTGTTACCATCGTATAAGGGAATGATTATTGGCTCTAAATACCTCTGCTCGTTTTCCCAGAGTACAACTCCGCTTTCCCTTGATATCAGTCTGACGTACAATCTCCCTGGTATCCAGGTTTCATTTAACGTGAAGAGTTTTTCTCTAAGCGTTCTCTTTTCTCCGAGTACAACAGGCTCTCCCCAAAGCAACTTCGTGTCACCGTTGACCTTTGTGAAGGTCACCGGAGTCGATACGGGTACAAGTATGAGTTCTAGCGTTGTATTAGGGATGAGGAGATTTCTCCCCCAAGAAGCATAAATCTTAATCCTTGAGATTCTTGTAACATTCTGCAGAAGGGAGTAATTTATAGTCAGTCGTCCATTTGAAGCGGGTACTGTGGTAAGTATCAAGTCGTTATAGCTAGCTGTAACATTATAGTTTTCCCACGGCGGAAATGAAGTAAAGATTATCTCAGCTTTATTCAAGCTATACTTTATTTCTTTTATTGAGATTACAGGGACAATTGTTCGAAAATAGTAAACCGAGTCGTTAAGCTTGAGATAAACCGCCATGTTAGGTTTTTCGGGTGCCATTATGGAGAAAAGATAGAATTTAGAGGATCCATTCAGGAATAAAGGTAACTTTATTGACGGTGTTCTATCTTTGACAGTCTTTGTCCCCGCTCTAGCACACTCGCCGTACTGTTCTGAGACTATGAGAGATCCGCTAGCACCTTGAAGTGTTATAATTTTGCTTCGAGTCGTGTCGAGCAATATTAGGCTTGCATTTGTTGAGAAGGTGTAAACTCCTGGCTTTATGGGTATGAAATGTGTACCGTTGGCTGGCTGGAAGTCCATTCCCGGTAATAGATATGTAACTGGAGCTTTTTGACTGAGAGAATAGACGGCCCTGACGTATATGTTAGAATTTATAGTTCCTGTGAGACTGTTTGTCTGTATTTTTGTAGATCCTATAAGCCAGTAGTCGAAGAAGACTTTGTCCTGAGATTGACCTTCGAGAGTTAGCTTCAAGAAACCCTTGGTATTCGAATCAAGTTGAGCTGAAACGTCGATTGTTTCGGCTTCTAAGGTTATGTTTCTAAGAACGATGGTTCCATTGCCGGGGATCAAGAAGCCCGTGTAAAGGGTTTTACGTAAACCAGTAACGCTAACAGCGTTAATTCTCAGGGAGTATATTCTGCTTGTGAAGCTAAAGCTAAGGGTTATGTCGAAGCTTCCCGTATAGTACTCTCCACTGCTACACGTTCTTATGGTGGAGCTACTGTTTGTCTCGTCCCATGAACAATATTTTGTCAGGGTTTTTCGTACGAGCAAGGTGGTCTCGCTTGGAGCTCTAAGAATATATCTTGTTCCCTCCTTTAACTGTAATGAAATACTCTTACTGGTAGTAGAGCCCTCGAAAACTAAATTAACGTTGAGCTGTGAGGGCTCACCACTTAAAGTTATCGTTCCATAAATGGCATACCCTGGGGGAGATTGAATAAGAGAGTCTATGTTAACGGTATACTTCTTTTCGGTGACGACGGGCTGGGTTAAACCGAGGCTAGCATATGCTACGCTGTAGTCTTCAGGTAGTCCCTCAAGTGGATAATTATAGCCATAGGCATGTGCCGTTCCTGTAGTAGCCACTTTTCCCCCTATAGACATTATTGTGGGTCCAGAATACGAGTTGAGGTCAAAATATGCCCTAGGGTCATCGGTTTGAGGCAATATCCAAGATAAGCCCCCGTCTACCGTCGAAGCGCTGATTGAAACTATTTCTATTATTGTTTGAAGCGTCTGGTGTTCACCGGAGGCAGTAGCCTTTAGGTTTGCCCACCCTGAAGCCAGGGTGGGCGTTCTGATGATCCAGTTTGTGTAAAGTTTTGATGAAAGTGCAACGGGTAAGGGACTCTCTCCTGTGGTCAATGAGGAAGTTAAGTCCACGTTCCTTGATGCTTCACCCGTTTTACCGGATCCCGGAGGAACCATTATCCAGATCACCAAGGAGTCGTTCAGCGCTAATGCTAGGGGTGCATAGAGGACCATGACAATGAGGAGAACATATGATTTCTTCAAGTTAATCACCAATGAGACAGAGGCTCAGACTGTCACCTTGGAGATATATGTCCAGTGCAAACTCGCCCGTATTAGGTAGTACTCTGAGTTCCTTTGTCAGGATGTTAAGTGAATATGAGTATTCTATAAAGTCGAGGCCGCTCACAATTACGCGTGTAGCATTGTATGTTTTTCCCTCAAAATATTCTTTCAGATTATCGAGATTGACTGTTATTATATATGTTCCGCCCTGTAAAGTGAAGGAGGGAACCCTGTCGTAGGGTTTTCCATTCAAATAGACAAGACCAATATTGTTATGCCATGTTGTAGTAGTCATCCTCAACGTTATATGTCCTGAGGTTTTGGGTAGGATTACTAACAACCTTGCAATGGAATCCGTACTTATTTGTAGACAGCCATTACTAGTGGTGATATTGTATCTATCAGTCAATCCGAAGACTTTCCGGTAATCCATAAAAGGGTCTTCGACTCTCTTGAATCCACCACACTTCTCGCATATGATTATAGTATCTGAGGAAAATTTTCGCTTTAAGACGTATTCTAAACTCTCGCTGAACTCACCCCCTGAAAGGACACGTATCTTTAAGGCAATAGGGGGAAGTGTACTGTTTGAAATCCAAGGAGGAGTGATCCAGCCTCTTATACATAAATAATGTGTCGAGTTATAATCAATGCAACCCGTCGCCGTGTTTCCGCTACTGTATAGCCCGATCTCGAGAGTGGAGTTTTCCACAGGTCTCAATTCGAAGAATCCTTGCCGGTAAGATCCATTAACCCAAGCTCCTACGGGGAAATTAAAGCGTAAAATGTAGAACCGAGGTCCTCTCACTATTATATGCGTATCGTTTTCTAATCTAAGTGAGACATTGATAGGATAATATTCCACCAGCTTCTCGCGTGGGATAATCACGGTAGTAGAACACATCAACGTATAGTCGTCGAGATAGTCGCATGTAGAATTGAGATTAATGGTGGAGTTGATAGGGATCTTCAAGGTTGCTTTCCCGTAAAGCCGCGTCCCATTAAGGAGGAGTGGCGCTTCAGCATTCAAGGTTAATAGGACATATTTCCTTCTGTATTTAATCTTGACTATTGTGTCATCGAGAATCGTTAAGTTAATCTCGGTGCTCAAAGGCTCATATAATCCGACGGGTTGTGGACGAATAATAATCACTGAGCCATTAGGAACTCTCAGTTTAACTGGTAACTCATAAACATCTCTGTTGATTTCGACCTTGCCTCCCCCTATGTCTGACTCGATGTAAAGAATTTTCAGGCTTGCTGAGGTTTGTGATAAAGGAGGTAGAATTACTTTGCTCTTAGTACTTACATCGATGTTTTTATGATACGTCCGTGACGTCAAGGCGGCAATCAAGCTTAAGAATAATATGGTGGTTAAGATTGCCAATAACTTTTTCCTCTTCATCGTGTAAACCCATTCCAGTGCCTATAAAAAACAGGGAAAACAGTGGGTTCCCTATTATCCGTTTTAAAAACCTTGCTCCATAACTCTACGAGAAGGATATGAGCGAAGAGGTTGGTAGATCCATAATGCTTATTATAACGTTGGCTGTTGTCTCATTAATAGGCTTCTTTATCTACCAGGTAGCCTCTACTACAACGAGCAGGCCTGTACTCGTCCAGGCGGGAGACGCTGTTCTTACATCCTCAGGAAACACTTACTCAGTGATTCTATGGCTCCAAAACGCGGGCTCATCCTCGGCTGACCTTACATCCGCAACTCTCGTTATTAATAATTACAATGTTAGTGCTCCGCTTACATGTTCACCTGCTATAATTCCTAGCGGAGCCACGGCAACATGTAGAGCCTCTTTTGTATCTACAAGTGCTATAACCACGGCTGCGACAGGTTATATCGTCACGAGATATGGAGTGTACAAGGTGGTAATGGTTAGAAGCTAAGGTGCACACATGAAAGACCTCCTAGAGGACTTGGAAATGCTTTTTCTTTTATCCTTTATCGACGCCCCACCTAGCTACGTGATGACATGGCTTAAGAACAGAGGGATAGGTTACAAGTTCTCAAGTGAGAGGATAGAAGAGAGAATTAGAGAAGACGAGAGAACAGGGACAAAGGAAGGTATTAGAAGTGTACTGGAAGAGACTATTAAGAGCTTGGAGTTTAAGCTTGAAACTTTCTCTAATCGCGTTGATAACATAAGTGAAGTCTATACAATTACTCTTCTTATAGCGCCTGTCATGCTCTATGCTGTGGGGTTATTCCAACCCGAAACTGTAAAGGTCTCACTATGGGTTCTTCTCTTACTGAATGGTCTTCTTTTAGTTCTTTTCAGGGATCTTCATCCACGTGTATTTAAGTTAAAGACGAATTCGTCTTCCATCCTTGGAAGTATCGCCTTATCGGTTGTACTCTCTTTCATTTTTTTAAAAATAGAAAATCTAAGGGTTTCTCTTGTGGCACAAATCCTGACGAGCCTACCGTTTGCTGTATCCGCGCTTAGGCGTTGGCGAAGAATGGAGAGTGAGCTCAGGGAGAATCATACTATCCTGTTAAAGGCTCTCACAGAACCCTTCCACCTCTTCCGTGCCGTACCTCCAGGGCTTCTGACGGCCGAGACATATTTTGGTATAAGCCGGAGCCTACGGCTCACGCTTTATCTATCCTCATTCTGGGGGATTGAGGAAAAAAGCGCGCTTCTCTTCACGTATGAAAAGATATATAATTTCTACAAGAAAACTACCAGGAAAGGTTTCCTAAACGCTGCAATGAACCTGCTCACGATATTTCTTTTAGGCTTCGCCTCAGCTATAGTGAAGAACATTCTGAAGACTCTACCACTCGATGCGATGCAACAATGGGTCACAATTGGAGATAAATCTGAACTCTTTTGGACCATTGATGTTTATGTAATGCTGGCATCGATTCTATACGCGTTAGGTCTAAGCATCATCTCGTTGGGAAGTCTGGAAATGGCACCGTTTTGGATACCTCTCGTCTCTACGGCATTACTTCTTGGAGAAGTGTTAGGGGAGAGGTTGCTCGTGTATGGATAAAGCCCTCTATGCTTCTATCCTTATACTCGCAATTTTGCTCTTATTTTCTGCAATAATCTTACTAGAAGTTTCACCCTTTATCGGGACAATCACTATAACTGAGGACGGCTCTTTACTTGTTCCAAGGGTTTAGTTATCCTAATAAACCCTAACCTAAGGATTCTGTCATAGAATCAGAAAAAGAAAAAAATCCGTGTCTGATTGAAAAACAAATTTATATCACTTTTAAAGAATTAGAACAGTCACCACGGAGAGAGCCGATGGTCAAAGGATACATACTGGTGATAACAAAGCCAGGCAAGGAATATGAGGTTGCACGAGAAATACTCAAGATGCCATTCGTAGACGACGTTGATGTCACCTATGGATTGTGGGATCTAGTTGTCAGAGTTAATGCTCCCTCGTTCCCGGAGCTAGATAAAGTTATCATGACTATTCGAAGTCTAAAAGATATAGAGCAAACCGCCACACTTGTGTCCCAAGAACCTGGAGCATAGCTTTGAAGTTTTCATTAAGTTGAGTCAAGAATCATAAATTAGAATGAAAGCTGTGAATCCTAGGCTATCCATTCTCCCTTACTGATCTTCTCAGGAATATAAGTATTTGAAAGGAACCTGAATCCATGCCCACTTAATGCCTCTATCTCTACTTTTTGTCCTTTCTCTATGAACAGGTTTAACTCCTCCATCCATCTTTTTGATTCTTTGAACCAGGGATAGTTTAGAAGCTCTTTTGCTCGTTTTATATCTCTCTCTGTAGCCTTAATGATGAAGTTTTTCGGGATCTTATACTTCTCAATATCTGTCACAGAAACTCCGAGGAACCTAGCTTCGGGTGTTGCAAGCCGTTCACTCTCATAACTAAGAGTTATGGAACCACTCTTGTATACACTATAAATATAGAATCCATAGCTATCTCCATCGGTTAAAACATAAACAGGCAAGTCAAACTCCTCCCAAAGACGCCGTACCATTCGACGGGTACTCCTATCCGGCTGACCCTTTCCAGTGATAAGGATACAGTTGTTTTTCCTCCAAAACTCGTCCTCGTTTAATTGCTCGAAGATCGCACCTTTCTCAACGACAAGGACATAGTCCGCCTTAACATCTAATATTTCTAGACTGTCAACGTTCGAAGGAATTGCGTATGCACCGCTACCAAGTCTCGAGAGCTCTATCACTTGGCCCTTCGACCGTATAGACATGTTTCCTACTATTCTACCCTTTGCATCATGCATGAGACCCATATGTTCTCGAAGAAGCCCTGTGGTGACTTCGATATCCTGGATCACCGCATTGCTTTCTCTCTGATCATCCCATGTGTTCTCCCCGAGATTCTTTCCACTCTTATCCGTTAAAGTGTGCTTACCTCTATAGTAAAGATCCCTTATGGTTGGATGAACGCCTTCACGCCTAGCCTCTAATATCAGTTTCAGCATGAGAATTGTCTGCATAAATCTCTTAGACTCTCCCACGTCGAAGAACTCTCTCCTAGCGGTTTTAGAACCCAGTAATAGCATCTTTCTTTTCTTGTCCCATATAGTGTTGGCTAGAGTTCTCACGGGGACTTCGAGGTAAGGTGCCTCGCCTCTAAGTATTTGGTCTGCTACTCTTCTACCTAGTTCCTCGAGGCGTCTTATTACTTCCTCCTCGGGAGGAGCCTGTATCGCGCCGCGTCTAACTGACGACATGTTGCTCTACACCCTTTTTACCAAGTTCTTTCTTAAGAATTTCCTCGAGTTTTGACTCTAGGAGGGCCGCGTCGAGAGAGAGAATTTCAGCCAAACTGGATACCACCTCTGGCATGTAGCGTCTGATGGTAGCCTCCTTTCTCTGAATCTCGTGCAGCCTCTCCATCCTCGTGATATAAGATCTCAGCCTCCTCGCAGCCTCTCGTATTGCGATCTCCAGCTCATGTTCTAGTTCTGGGACGTCTGCAATAGCTTCCTTACCTACACCCTTGAAAGGTATCTTCGTGGAACAGACGTGAGTGATGACAGCAAGTGGTGCAGGGAACTTCACCTTGTATACACTCCAATCAATTTCATTAACAACTTTCCTGGAAACATCTACCCCTTCATCGTAAAGTAAAGGCATCTTATTAGCAAAGCGAAGCACCATAGGCTGATCCTGAGGCGGTATTTCACCCCCATATGCTACGGCCACCTCAACTATGAACGGATGCCCCCCATAGGAAGAAGGTGGTCTAGTCACCGCTTTCACAAAGCTTGGCTTAAGGATGTTCTTAACGCCATCCTTTAGGAGTTCCTCTCCGATCGGTGAGAGAGTGACAGGACGAGGGCGTCTCCATTTATCAAAAGTACGCATCTTCGAAGCCAAAGCCTCGAGATCACTGAGCCTGAGCTCCTTAACCTTTAATGATGGATCAAATCCTGCCCACACTATAAACTCACTCGCTATTTTTTCACCAACCCCTTCGAAGCTCTTTACCAAGAAATCCTGGAGCGTGATGCTATGATCGTTCAACGATCTTATGAGTTCCTTTAATATTTCAACATCGACGCCTTTAGGATGGTATCGGCCTATTCGAGGAGGCTCCGGAAGTTTTTTGGAAACTCTCCTGAAGATGAGCTCCTCATCGGGAGTCTTGTACTTTATAGTAGCATAGGGCGCTATAAGTGCCGTGCGTCTGATATATTCTTCAATACGCTTTTTAGCCTGAAGCCATGATCCCTCCAGGGTCAGTCTAACAACAGTCCCATGAATCTTCGGGTTATCCTTCTTCTTTATTCGCATTTTAACAATGTGAGGGATATTCTTGTCAACGTCGATGTAAAGAAGATATTCTCCTATGAATTCAGAATTTCTGGGAGCACTTTTAACATAGATGGGCTGCGCGGTCGTCATTTGAGCATAAAGGACGGCCATCTTGACGCCAAGACCAAAGACTCCTCTTGTCTGTCTAACGACATATTTGGAGCCATAAAAGACCCGGCCGAAAACATTAGGGATCTCATGGATAGGTATTCCTATACCATTATCTGCTACTTTCACAGTGACCTTGTCCTGGTTCGAAGGGTCAAGCGATATCTCCACACTAATATCAGGCAGTATGCCGTGAGTCTCTGTGGCATCAAGTGAGTTCTCTACTAGTTCTCTCACTGTTTGATACAGCGCTCTTGCTGGATTGGAGAACCCTGCAATCTCCTTGTTTCTATGAAAGAACTGTGCAGGAGATAATCCACGGTACTTTTCCAATCATAATCACCTCGTGTAAGTCTTCACGCTGCAAGTGACCACTGTTCATCAAAGACCTACGCTTTTACATTAACCAAAGTTATTAGGTTTTCTTTTCCTTTTTGAGAGTGATCTATCTAAAATTAGATAAAATAAGGTAATATAAAAAATGATAACGAAATATATAAATAAAATCGACAAACATACTCATATTGCTAAAGGTGAAAAACTTGGAGAAAAAACAGGTCATAGTTTTAACGCTACTACTTCTCGCGTTCACACTACCAGCTATAAGAATAGCACGAGCCGAATCTCCCGTCATCCAGGTTGTGGATCCCACAGGCGACGATAAAGGTCCAGGCTACTACGGCTACCCTACTGCCGACGTCTTTAAACCAGGTGTTTTCGACATCGTCAAATTCGAGATCTATACGGACAACAAGACCTTAACGTTTAAGACCTACTTTAAAGACCTTGGGGGTAATCCTTGGGGTGGCAAAAATGGTTTCTGCTTGCAGCAACTACATATATACCTGCATACAGATGCACCAGCTAACATACCCTCAAGGTCGAGCACTATAGGATTAAATGTGAATCTTGACCCAACCTGGGCGTGGCATTACGCTATCCTAGTAGGTCCCTGTTGGGAAACTCCACCCCAACCATTGCCTACCGGACAGTGTGCCGTCATTTACAGACCTTTCGATTATGTTGTCCAAGATGATAGACTAAAGGTAAGCGTAGATGGGAACGCTATTGTTGTACAGGTGGATAGGGGTCTTATCGACTACGGTGATGTAGGAAACATTAAGAACTGGAGAATTATAGTAGCTGTAGCTAGCCATGACGGCTTTGGACCCCTAAAGATAAGAGGAGTAGGGCTCAGTAAAGGAGACTGGAACATATGGGCCACTGCAACCGCGAATGACCAGCAAAAAATAGCGATTGCCAATGCCATTAAGTTCGGTATCGAGCCTAGAGTAATGGATATAGCGGTATACTCACCCGAGTATCCCAACGGTATAAGTGCAGACCAGCAATACGCCTGGCTTAGCAGCTTTGACCCTAACACTAAAACCCCAGCCGTTATCCCGCCACTCACACTAGACTTAAAGGCCCAGCTAGCTTCTATAACAAAGGAAAGGGATGACTTAAAGACACAGGTATCCTCTCTTCAAGGCCAAGTATCAACTCTTCAAAGTCAAGTAAACAGCCTACAAGGACAAATCAAGACCCTACAAGATCAAAACAAACAGTTACAGGATCAATTACAGACTCTCCAAGCCTCAACAGTGAGTACCACAATTGCCATGGGCTTGGCTATAGTACTCTTCATCATAGGCTTTGCCGTAGGGTATCTCTTCACTGGCAAAAAGAAGTCGTCCTCGGGCACTACGGTAATGCAAAGTTAAAGAAAATATCATTATTTTTTTTCTCCGGTGATCATTTTGAACAGGAAATATTTCCTTGTGTTCTTATTCATATTCATAATTTCACTAGAGAGTATAGCCCTGAATGTTACTGGTCAACAGTCTAAACCGCTCTACGTGGCAATAGTGTGGCATTACCATCAACCATGGTACTACGATGTCAACGGCACAGCTTTCATTTTACCGTGGACGAGAATGCATACAGTTGGAAATTACTACAAGATGGCATACATACTCTCAAAATACCCCCAAGTAAAGGCTACGTTTACCTTCTCAGGCTCCCTCATACAACAGATACTTGACTACAACCATGGAGTGAAAGACTATAGACAAATAATCTCTGAAAAAATAGCCAACGGACAATCCCTAACACTCGAAGAAAAGTTTTCAATGCTCGTAATGCCTGGAGGGTTCTTCGACGTGAACTGGGATAGAGTGGTCAACGTGGTTAAGAGGTATAGCCAGCTAAGGGACAAGGCTCAGGCAGCTCTCTCCAAATATATATATTTACCAGAGCAAGAATACAAGCTGAAAGTAACGGAAGAGTTTACAGAACAAGACTATATAGATCTGGCCGTTCTATTCAACCTCTTCTGGATTGACCCCCTAGTTTTAAGGGAACAATACCCAGATATTTACACTCTTAGACAACAAGCATTAAACGGAGGTAGTGGCTTTACGAGGCAACAGCTATCAGCAGTACTCAAGGTTCACAAGGAGTTGCTTCAGAGAGTCCTAGGTTTTTACGCGGATCTTGCACATAAAGGGCAGGTCGAGCTTATTCCAGTTCCATATAGCCATCCTCTGGCCCCTATTTTAGCTGACTTCGGCCTTAACGAGGATATTAAGCTTCATGCAGCCTTGTCTAATTCGCTTTTCCAGCAGGTATTCAACTACAAACCTCAAGGTGTTTGGCCAGCGGAGCAAGCGGTTAACGATGTTGTTCTCTCGATCTTTGCCAACGAGGGATACTCATGGGCGATAACAGACGATGCTTTGTTAGTTAAGGCTGGGTTTAACCCTACAGACCCTTCCGTAGGGTTAAAGGCATGGTATGCAACGTATAACGGTAGACGCATATATGTTTTCTTCCGGAATCACCAGCTGAGCGATCTTATTGGTTTCCAGTATAGCAGACAAGACTCGATCCAGGCAGCACAAGATCTCGTGAACAGACTGTTAGACCTAGCAAAAAGCAGCGATGGCACAAATCTGGTCGTAATAGCGCTAGACGGAGAGAATCCGTGGGAATCCTACCCCGAATTTGGTGATGTATTCCTTCAGACTCTCTATTCCCTTTTGAGTGATTATCAATCAAAAGGTGTCTTAATTACAACCACGCCTGGCGAATACACTTCGAAACAAGCTTCGTCTGCGAGAGCTCTGCCATTTAAAGACTATCCATATCTCGATTTAGCCGGCAAGGACATATCAGATGTTCCCTTAAGCTACACTGACGATGCTTACACCCAGCTTCCACGTAAGATTGTGAACGCTCAGATCCCCGAGGGATCCTGGTCGGGAGGCGAGTTGGCAGTATGGATAGGCCAGAGACAGGAAAATGTGGCATGGATGATGCTCATCAAGACACGAGAAGATGTTCTCAGAAAGCTTGGAGCTAGGAGCCTGCAAGAAGCGCGTTCTGTTAATCCAAAGGCAGTCGAAGACATATTAAGGGCTGAAGCAAGTGATTGGACATTCTGGTATGGGGGAGACATGGGTGGAGGCTTTCCCGCGAATCCCTTTTATAAGGGATACTTGAGGAAGGCTTACCTAGACGCGGGTCTGCAGCCCCCAGACTACCTTTTAACGCTGTTCAATCCCGATGCAACCCCCGTAGGTGTTCTGAACAGCGAGTATCCCAAACCGCTTTCAGACAAACTCAAGCTTGATGGTGAGCTCACGGAGAAGGAGTGGTCTAAGGCACTAAATATGTCCATGGGAAACAAAATAATTCGAAATGTTCTCGTTTTACCGGCTTATAGCGGCATGTACATAGCTGCTGTACCAGTAAGTGAATCTGTTCTTTCAATCCCAGAGGTGACAGTGGCTCTATATTTCACTACTCCCAGTAGAAGCGTAAGCCCATACCATCCTGGATATAATTCCTTCCCGAGATATGCGAATGTAGATCTCGGCATGGGATTATTCTTCGAGGTTCTAATGGTTCCGAGAAACTCCACAGTCATCGTCAGCGCTGCGGATGGTAGAGGCTCATGGATTCCAATGTATTATTTCAACTTAGCCGTCAAAAATGTTATGGAGGCATATGTCCCCTGGAACGCTCTAGGACTAGAACCTGGTCAGCAAGTTTACCTGACTGCAGTCTCATATAAAGGATCAAATGTAGCGGAAACGGCTTCACGTGTAGGATCCGTGTACCAGCTAATAGTACCTAGAGCAACACTGGTTTCCGGTGCTAAGGTATTGTTTGAAGCAAATGACCCCGAAGGTGACGATGATGGAGCTGGAGGATACAAGTATCCTAAGGCGGATGTTTTCAAGCCAGGCGTCTTTGACATGATTAAGTTCCGCGTCGTTGATTCTGGGGAAACATTACTCTTCGAGGTATACTTCAAAGATCTGGGAGGGAATCCCTGGGGAGGCCCTAACGGGTTCTGTCTCCAGTACCCACAGATCTACATTCACACCACACTCCAAACACCCGGACGCAAGGATACCTTTGGCTTAAACGTCAACCTAACCGACGATTCTGCTTGGCATCTAGCCTTGCTTCTCGCTCCTGGATGGGGCTCTGATCCCGTTCCAAACGGAGAAAAGGCGGCTCTCTACCTTTCTGACGGTACGGTGTTAGTACAAGGGGATGTCTTCAAAGTATATGCGGATCCTGCACGGAATGCTATTATAGCGGAAGTCTCGAAGAAGTTTTTACCTGACGTGGAACATGCCGACAAGTGGATCTATACTGTCGCAGTTACTAGTTATGATGGATATGGAAGCATGAAGGTTAGGGCCTTTGGAATAGATCCAGCTGAATGGGTTGTAGGTGTCGGCTCTAAACACGCTAAGGCCGTTCTCTTCAATGTCGTGCCTAGGGTGATGGACTTACTCGCCCCGACGGCGCAAGACCAGTATTCACAGCTTAACTCCTATGTTGCTGAGAAAAATGGTACTCTAGCTAAGATTCACGGTGTGTCGAGTTTCTCAACACAGCCAGCGCAACAACAGTGCTCCTGCCCGCAACCTCCGCAGCAGCAATGCCCGACTTGTCCCACATGTCCAGTACCTCAGCCTATACAACCCTGCAATTGTCCAGACCCAACCAGATCTTTATTCGTGGGCATTATTGCGGGAATCCTTGTTGGTGTGGCTGCAGCATTGTTTTTAAAAACTGGAAAGAGAGAACCTTCTCCATCTTGAATATTTTTTAATTATTTCCTCTTTTTAATTAAGATATTCCAAGAGTAGGGTTCTAACTCAACTCTTTCAACTCTTCTCTGTCTTAAAAAATCAATATAATCTATTGGTGGTTCGTATACTACTCTGGTTTCCCTGCTAAACAATGCAAGGATATCTTCGTCTTCCCACCACCTATGGATTATGAAAGACTCATTATTAATTACCTCGGCATCAAAAAAGCCTAATCGAAGAGATTTTAGGGTTCTACGCATCCACCCCAGCCTTTTAATTAAACACATCAGTTTTCTATCCCACTTTTCCTCATCCCATAACATGGGTTGCCTGTTATCAGGATCATCACCACCGAGCATTCCCACCTCGTCACCATAGTATATCGAGGGTGCCCCCGGTAAAATGAAGAGGGTTGCATATAGCGTCTCTAAACAAGCTTTGTTTTGAGTAGAAGCTAGGGTAGCGATACGGGGCGTGTCATGACTGCCGAGCAAGTTGTACATAGAGTTGGCTGCGGAGATCGGTATGCTAGTATAAAGCTCTTTGACTCTGTCAATAAAATCATATGCGTCTATTCTTTTGTTCAGGTAAAAGTCTAGAAGTAGAGCTCGAAGATCGTAATTCATTGCGGAGTCACTGGTGTATCCATAAGGATAAAAGCTTACACCTTTAGAGATTTCTAGTATAACTATACAATCTTCGCAAGAATCCTTCACTTTTTCATACATTATTTTTAAAGCATCATCTGGTATGGCGTGTCCTACATCGATCCTTAGTCCCTTAGCACCTTTTTCGAGCCAATACAAAGCCAAGCTGGAAAGTCGTTCCCTCACCCTAGGATTTGAATAGTTCAATTTAGGCATGCCCCAGTTGCATAGGAACGTCTCGTAGAAAGGTACGCGTCCCCTAAGTTCCGAAGGGAAATATTTGCAATCCCTATCAATAACTTCTTGCAATGCCTCAAGTTCATCTTTTTCCGGTCGTCTTATAAAACGAAACCACTCGTGGTAATTTGAGCTATCGTTCCTAACGGCTTCTTGGAATTCCCTACTACAAGGAGAGAGATGATGGGCTACAATGTCTACCACTATCTTAATGTTTCTTCTCTCAGCCTCCTTAACCAGCTCCCACCAGTCATTCCAGTTCCCCAAATTGTCGTCCAATGATTCATGATCTATAACGTCGTAACGATGATAACTGGCCGCCTTATATATGGGGGTAAGATAAATTGCATCCACGCCAAGCTCACTTAGATAATCAAGGCTCGAAGTTATGTTCCTCAACTTGCCTCCAAGTATTGATCGGGGCCTATGACCCTCGAGACTCAATTTTTCTACGATAAAACTGTCGGGAAATATAAGGTAGTAAAAACTACCGATGAACCAATATGGTTTCCTAATTTCGAGAACCCTTCCGGGTCTTATAAATTCCTCGCTGTATAGACCATCATTGCCGAAGTATTCTCTTCCGGCATCGGTTTCTAAGAGGAATCTATATGCGTTAACGTGACCTTCTATTATGCCTTGGAAGAATGCAGAGTATTTATTTTGGTAAAATCTTTTCATCTCGTAACGTTTCTTTTCTTCGGTTTCAAGAAAAACTTTTTTTACAAGATTTTTAGGCGTCTTGAGCCGGACTACAGTATAGCCTAGATAGTAACTTATAAATGTCGGATCCCCCTCGTCGTGAATTATAAGTTCAGGCAAGAGTCCCTTTACTTCCAGAGCGCTTTCATAATCTGAGGTTCCTATTAGGGCCAGTGAAAACTCTTCCTCGCTATTGCTGTCAGGCCAAATCTTTATTCTAGCCTTTAATGGGTTTTCTTCGTCAAGCAAAGTCATACCGCAAGTGGTAGAAAACTTGTAAGGATACACTCCCTCCCATAGCTTAACAGTAATCTTACCTCTATCACCTTCACGGGTAAGCTCGTAACGGCCTGGGAAGAAAGAGCTAAAAACTGACACAAGGTAAAGATGCTTTGTTTCTTCAGGCCATTTAAATGAAAACTCCACAATGTACTTCCCTAGGCGATTTCCACGTATTATATCCCTACTAATAACCCTGTACAATCTAGTTCCCAGCTAGTCGATAATAAGTCAAATATGAAAATTGTGTATTCAACAACATTCTCATCATTTTAAACATTACTAATAAAAGTAATTATACAGTAATCTTTATTTGTCACATTTTTTTAAAATCACATGCAGGTGAAAACATTTGAGTAAGGGAGTTTCCCGCAATGTTCTTATTGGAATCATCCTTGTACTCGTGGCAGTAGGGGTTATCGGGGTCTATTATCTAACACTACCCCCACCCAGTCAAACCCCACAGCCTTCTCAGCCTAGCCAGCCTTCTCAACCCTCTCAGCCCTCTCAGCCATCCCAACCCTCAACAAATGCAACCCAGCCTCAACCCACACTGCAAACATTAACAATAGGTAGTAGCAAGATACGTGTACCCAATGATTTCTATGATTTCATTAATAAAGTAAAATCGGGAGAGATCAAAGTAACCATAAACTTCTGGACCGGCATGAGCGACTGGGAAGTCAGTGTTATGAAGGAAGTAATAGCGAGGTTTCAACAAGAATACCCAGGCATAACAATCAAATACACGAATGTTCAAAACTTAAAGGAGCAGGTAAAGGCTGGTGTTCTTACGGGCGACGTTGAAAACACTGCTCATGTTTTTACATGGGCACACGACTGGACCGGCGACCTGGCTGATAGTGGCGCGATTATTGCATGGGATCAATATCTTCCCGCTGAAACTCTAGCTGACCTAAAAGCACAGTACATGGCTTCCGCTTATACAAGTGGATTGTACAAGCTGCACTTATACGGCTTGCCTTGGGCCGCTGAGGCAATAGCACTGGTATGTAATAAGGATGTGGTGCAGACGGCGCCGCAGAGTTGGAGCGATTTCGAGAAAATAATGCAACAGTGGTACAATCCCTCCAAGAACACCTATGGAGTAGCGTATCAGGTGGATCCCTATCATGTTTACCCGTTCGTAACCGCTTTTGGAGGCTTCTACTACGATGACGACAAGAATACAGTTGGTGTTAACAGCACCGGAACACTCAACGGTCTGAGCTTCTACGTCACTCATGTAATGAAGTACATGTATACCTCAGATGTCGGCATGGAGACCCAGCTGAAAATACTTCTTGAAGGAAGAACTCCATGCATGGTCACGGGCCCATGGAATATCCCAACAATAAAGCAAAACATAAAGAATGTCGTAGTCTATCCGATTCCTCCAATTGACGGAAAAGTCCCGAAGCCCTTCTCAGGAATAAAGCAAATGTGGATTACCAGCGTCGTCACTGGTGACAAGAACCGGTTATACGCTTCAATTCTCTTCACAATGTGGTTCACCTTGAATGATAATAGTCTCAAGATCTTAGTTGATGCGGGATACATTCCCGTCAAACTTTCAATACTACAATACCTTCAGTCGAACGCTGACAAATATCCGACAACACTCGGTTTTGCCCAGGCAGTTTCAAACAGTATCCCGATGCCTAAGTCTGCTAACATGAACTATGTTTGGAGCCCTGTAGCAGATGCGTTAAACGCTATTGTAACGAAGTATAACGAGCAAGGTCCTGATGCGGCAGTCAAGATCATACCACAGCTCCTTAACGACGCCCAGGCTAAAATACTAGCTAAGATAAAAGGGTGAAACTCTCTCGCAAGTAAAAAATTGTTTTTTTGAAAGTGATTTTTATGGCTCGAGGCAAGGGTACGACCTTATATCCCTGGCATGTAGCATTCTTGCTTATCATGCTCAGCCTGGCCATGTATCTATTTTTTTCTCTATGGCCCATAGCATATTCCATTTACATCGCATTCACCGATGCAAACAACTTCAACATAGCATCTGAACCCAGAATACGGGAACTTATGTCTCAGCGCGCCATGGTATCAAGCTATCTTCAGGCAAATAAGGAAAATATTCTAAAACAAGTTTATCAGGTTGATACATACCTCGATGAAGTGTCATCGTATCTAAGAGAACTTAGAAAGATAATCCTACAGAGTACACCTCAAAACTTTTCAATCGCACGGATATCAGAATTACGGAATAATGTCGATTCAAGGCTAACATATGTTACAAGTATAATATCCAGCAACACAACCTACCTTTACTACTTCCCGGGAATCGGAGGAGAAATGACGCGGGTCATCACTATAGTCGACGAGGGTATATGGGGAGACATAGATAGGACATTAGGCTTCAAGCTCGTCGTCACACAGGAAGACCTGGCACAGCTACGTAACACAACCATACCAAAAATAGACAAGGCTCTTGACTCCATTCAAAAAATACAGCTTTCCCTTAAACAGGTAGAGTCCAATTATCAATCTCTCATAAGCTCTGTTACAAGAGGGCTAGATGAAGAGATTGACCGCATCTCAATGCACTTTGTAGGATTAAATAACTTCGAACAACTTTTCTCAGATTCTAGGTTCCCATACTCGATCTTCAAAACCCTCTTATTTGTCCTTACTAGTGTTCCTATAAAAGTTGCCGTCGGTGTATCCCTAGCTTATATTTTTTCAAGCCCACTAATCTATGGTCGTAGGGTAATGAGAGCAGCCCTCCTAGTTCCATGGGCTCTACCTGTCTTGTTATCCGTTACGACCTGGAGAATGTTCATGGCGCCAAATATGGGGCCACTGGCCCTCTACCTTAACAGTATCGGAATAGATTTAAACATCTATAATAGAGAATGGGATGCATTCCTCGCCTACAACATAGTTGAAATGTGGCTAGCATATCCGTTCATAATGACAGTCACCATGGCTGCAATCTCTTCCATACCCAAGGAGCTACTAGAGTCAGCTCTCGTTGACGGCGCCTCAGCATGGGAAAGGTTCAAGCAGATAATGCTTCCTCTTACAGCGCGCCCCATACTCTTCGCAAGTATTCTTACGGCCGGAGCATCACTTCAAGCCTTTATGGTTCCATTGCTTCTGAACAACGGGGGACCCACAAAGGAGTTACAGTTCCTTTGGTTTTCCCGCACAACGAGCGCCGTTAACGAGATGATGGTGTTGTTTGGCTACAACAGAGCATATCTGGATCAGCAGTACGGTCTTTCAGCGGCAGCCTATCTTGTCGTAGTACTTATTCTGTTACTCTATGCAATCGCATGGTACTTCCTTATCTACAAGAGAACAGCGCCGGGTGGTGTGTGATGAGTGTTGGATCAGGCTACTGGATAAGATTCATCGCTTCGATTGTCCTTACTACTTTTGCTGCATTAATTGTCTTCATACTGCTCTATCCCGTCTTCTATGCTGTTCTCTCAAGCTTGGTAAGGGGACAGATACTTGTAACGGATCCAACCCAGATAATGCGTTCAGGCCTATCTCTAGAGCACTACGTTAAAGCTATTAGCGATCCTCGTTTCGTTAGTGCAACCGGATTAAGCTTACTTGTTGCGTTAACAAACATCGTGTTTGCACTTCTTGTTATAACTCCGGCAGCGTATGCTTTCTCTAGATTCAAGTTTACTGGGCGGGACGCAATGTTGGTTGCATACCTTGTATTGAATCAGGTTGGAGGGGGCTTTGGAGTTGCCTCCGTAATAGCTCTCTATGTTATGCTCTTAAAACTAAATCAGATAGGGATTCCAGTAATAGGTAATCCTGTTGTCCTCGCTGCTATCTATACTGCAGGCGCTGTGCCATTTCAGACATGGATGGTAAAGAACTATCTTGACGCTCTTCCTCGAGAGATAGATGAATCCGCATTTATAGACGGAGCCAGTTGGAGGCAAATAATTTTCGACGTTGTGTTACCCGCTTCAAAGCCAACAATGGTAGTGATAGCTCTATTTGCCTTCATGGGTGCGTGGGGCGAGTTTATAATTGCAAACTTCCTTCGGGTGGAGACTCTCGCTGCATACGTATACGAAACGGCCACAGGGCAGACGATTTTTTGGAGTGACTTCGCAGCTAGAACGATTCTTTTTGCTCTTCCAATAATAGTGATCTATGTCTTCACACAGAGATACATAGGAGAAGCCATGAGGTACGGGGCTGGAAAAGCTTGATCTTTTGACAGATTATAGGATCAGCCGAGGACCCATTAATCTTATCTTTACTTTCTTTCGGTTTCGAATGCATTTAATTTTTATTAGCTCATATGTTGTGAAGATGACTAAGATGAATGTAACCAGTAATACAAGCATACTACGATTATACTTACTCTTCCCAATATAAAACAAACGTTTAAAGGGTTCGCATAGCACTCCCGACATTGCCACTAAATATCAACTTATTCAAAATTTTGGATCTGGGGTGTATATCTACGACAAAACACCTTTAAAACTGTACGTTATGACAGAGAGGGGTCTTGTGTGGCGAGCGCCTATAAAACTCTGGAGAGGGTAAGGGCCAAGCTATATTGGGATTTACGAGAAAATTTTCCATTGGCTTTCAGGACGGGAAACCTAGTAACGACACTACACTTAACGCCTCCCGGCGACGCATACCCAGTCGTAGGAACCTTCTACAGGCACGTATTTAACGTAATACGGGATTATTTTGAGTCCTCAGGTTCCTCGTTTGAAGGAATTATTCCTAAGAGAAAAACGATTCTCGCAAACAAGGTTCAATATGCTGATCTAGCTGTTGAAATTGTAATAGATTCGCAAGTAGTTGGTCATATTATTTATGACATCGCACATTCAAGGTGGCGGTTCAGACCGCTTTACTCTACTGTTTACAAGATGATTGAAAAGGAAACAGGCTTCTTTGCCAAGACATCTCTCCCCAGGCTCTCCAGGGGATTTGTAATTAAGTCGGGAGACATAATATCTGCAAACCTACCGAAAAGTGATGAATACATCGCACTGGCCTCGAGAGATTACAGGTACCTTGGAGTTGGCGTGTTGTTGAAAAATAGGAGAATATATGTCTTAAAAAGCTGGACGCGAACACCCTACGGAAACTTAGAGGGGGATCCTAACTGGTCTAAAGTTGTTTCAGTTCATCGTCAATACCTGGAAGAGAAAAAAGAAGAGGCGGTCTCTTTTATAAGGAGCATTTACGAGAAGTACAAACTACCAGTTGTCATCTCTTTCTCGGGAGGAAAGGATAGTTTAGTGACTTTACACTTGGTTTTGGAAGCGCTCGGCAATGAAAAAGTAACAGTGCTTTTTAACAACACAGGTATCGAGTTTCCGGAAACCGTAGAATATGTTAAGAAGACTGCTGACTTTATGGGACTGAATCTTATTATTGCTAACGCCGGTGAGGCCTTCTGGAGGGGGTTTTCAGTCATGGGACCTCCTGCACGTGATTTTAGATGGTGCTGTAAGGTGACTAAATTTGCACCAACAGCCAGAGTGCTAAAGCAGATTTTTCCTGACGGTGCTCTCAGTTTTGTTGGTCAGAGAAAATTCGAGTCTGTTCTGCGGGCACGATCGCCAAGGGTATGGCAGAATGCATGGCTTCCCGGGATTATTGCAGCATCACCCATCCATGAGTGGACAGCTCTAGATGTCTGGCTTTACATCTTTATGGAGAGGCTCCCACTAAATCCATTATATTATTATGGTCTTGATAGGCTAGGGTGCTGGCTTTGCCCCGCATCCGAAATGGGAGAGTTTGAATTGGCAAAGAGTGTTAGAAGGGATCTGTATGAAAGATGGGAGAAGGAGCTCGAAAGCTTTGCGCTTAGCCACTCGCTAGGACGGGATTGGCTTAGACTGGGGCTTTGGCGATGGGTAAAGGTTCCTAAAGACATTTCAAGGCTCGCTGAGAGTGTTCAAGAGGATAATGCTCGAGGAGCCACCGTATCCTGGCATCTGTTAGATTCAATGGTCGTCTTTAAATTGGAGAATCCTCGACAAGTTCCCACATTAACAAAACTCCAAAACCTTTCTCATACCTCTAAGGAGCTTCTAGAGAGCATCGAAAGTATTTCCTTTGATGAAAAAGAAATTACTGTTAAGTTGACTCGAAGAGATAAGTCGATTGTTGAACAGCTAGAAAGGGTGGTCATAAGAGCATTTTACTGTGTCGAATGTCTTGAATGTGCAAACTGGTGTCCTCGAGGAGCGATACGCCTAGATAAGGAGAGAGGAGGGATACTTGTTCTCGAGGATAACTGTATTCAGTGTGGAATATGTAATGCAAAGTGTCCTATTGCTGAGTATACTTTGAAATTAAAATCGAGTAAGGCCGACAAACAGTCAAGGTCTTTTAACTAAAGGTTGGCCACAGATCTGGCATTTCCCGAACGTTTTCTGTGCACAGTTAGGACAATACGAAACGCCACACTTCTCGCAATAATAATAGTCATCTCCTTTGAAGATTTTTTTACCACATCTAACGCATCGTCCCAACATTAGGGTTTTCGGAACATACGCCATGCCCGTATACACCTGCTCTGACAGCAATATATTCTAGTAATTTAAACCTTTGCCTCGACCCCTTTATTATGTGTGCTCTACTCTGAGGAAGATTGCCTCGACTACCAGTTTTCCGACCTTGCATTTCGGGCAAGTTTCTACATCTTTAAAAAGGGAGTCTCCTTCCCTAAATTCTCGCTCCATCTCATAGCCACAATTACTACAGCGCAGATGTGTGACTAGGTATTTCTTCTCTGATTTTATAGAGATAAGTTTGTAAAGAGACCAGGCCACGTAACCTTCGATTAGTAGGAGTAATATCACACCTGAGAGATATGTGTCCATGTTAGTTTTAAAGTAAAGGTACAGGAGAGCAATAATTAAGATAAATCCTCCAACCAATAATGTAATATAAGCTGGGAGTCGCTGTCTTTTCACCTGAGAGATCACGTCGCTCATGGGACACCCACCGTGTTACCAACACCTATTACTACTACAACGGATCCAGCGGGTAGGCCTCGTATGAATTCTTCGAGTACTTGCAAGCCGTTCTTTACGCCTTTGTAAATATTTTCCGTCATCACTGAGAGGGCCTCGGCCTCTGACATCTTAATCAGCAGAGCATAAAGAGGTATATTATTCTTTGTAGCTAGTTCCTCGATTATGAAACGCTCTGCGCCGATTCCTCCCATGGCCACTCCATAGCCATAAGCTAGGGAGCCGGATTCCTCACCCTCGTATTTAAGTGCTGCATCAATAGTTATTATATGCGTGGGGGTCGTACGCTCAAGAATCCATTGTAGCGCCTCGTCAAGGTGTCCAACTGTGCCTCCTGGTCCCTTCGCCTTCACGACATACACTTTCTTATTGTCAAGTTCAAGGTCATAAACTTCGGTGTCTTTAACGGGTTCCAAAGGACGCTTTTCTGGGGCATTTTTTCTAACGAGGTAACTCGCGACGAGCGGGCCGGCCGAGTCACCTATAGGGACCCCGTACTTAAACGATTCTAGCGCCCCCTCGATGGCCCTTACTCCTTCAAGAACAAAGGGCATTTGAGCGCTGAGCTGCATGAGAAGCCATAGACTTTTAAATCTTCGAGCTATCAAATAATAATGGTTCACTTGCTTATATATTATGTTGAGCGCTCTAGCGACTTCAACTAGATTAGACAAATTCAGGATCTCGTCCCTAGAAGCGGTAGGAGCAACAAGATGCAATCTTTCCTCTAAACCCTTCTCCCCAACTTGAACGATATGTTTTATCTTTTTGACAATTCCAAAGGGATCAAGATCTACAGGAAGAATAGTGTAAGTTTCAACCAGTTCTGTTACTTTTGTTTCAATCGTCTTATCATCCTTGATTCCACTATAACGCTTAAGCTGAGCTGCAAGAAGCTTCAAGGACTTATCTCGAGTCTCACGAAATATGATCAGGTAATTTTCAACCTCGCTAATAGCTCGAAAGATTTGCATCTCCTGTGTTAAAAACGAGAAAAACATCAATACTATAATCCACATGATTAAGCTGTAGGTATCTCCGTTCATCGACTCACACCGGATACATATGCTACTCAACAAGCACCCGTTATATAGTTTAGGCTACTCATCCCATTTATTATTATAAAACTGTACACAAACCACGGAAAGATTATGTACTAACTCAGCATTCATATCCAAGTAACATGGCTGTATTACAAACGCCTTATAACAAAAAATGATGTTTTCCTTCTTAAGTAGAAATACTGAAAGAATTAATGTAGATGTAGGATGAGAGGAGTTGTTCTCAGCGAGATAAACGATAAACGTCTTCTAGAAAAGATAGTAAAAAAAGATGTATATGACGCTAGAGAAACAAGAATTGGTATTATCTGGAAGATCTATATAGCTAAAAAGACAAAGCAGCCCTTGAAAGTTGTAATAAAGAAGACAACAGGAGAAATCATGGAGGTTTCTCCCGATAGACTACGCATATCTGGTAAAAAGATTGTTTTAATTAGTGATGCTTACGAGGGCGCTGTTGCAGTCATTGAAAAAATATGGGAAATAGCGCAGGAACTTAAAAAAATTAAGAACGAGCTGCTCTTGCTGGCTGAACGGCATCTTGTTCTTAGGGAACTTACCTATGAGCAGTACGTTGAGGAGAGAAAAGCCTTGGAGAAGAAGAGACTGATGCTAAAGCTCGAAGCATATACTCTTCTCGATACTCTGAACTACTTAATAGAATCTGAGGGGTTACAGCTCTCCGAGGATGATGAGAAGAGATTGTTTTATTCCTTGGATGTTCTCAAGAACAGCTTTCCAATAATATCCTTTGAAAAGCTTCAAGAGGTCTTTAAGTATTCTCGTACCTAGCTCTCTAATGCCGTTGTCATAACGGTAAACTTTATAAAATACCAAGGAATTACTTTTAATACAAGCCTGGATTTAGGGAATAATTATGACTGATATGCGGATAGAGGTTTCTTCGAAGGGTGAAACTCCGGTCATAGATTACAAGTCTCTTCATGGGGCCTCTTATAATACCATAAAAGAGACAGCTGAAAAAGTCAGACCCCTTCTAATGCCTAGACCCGGAGTAGACTACAAGATATATCTTAGCAAACGACCAGCTTTGAAAGAAGGCGAGGAATTAATAACATATACACAATCAGTATGTCCCGAATGCAATTCGCTGCTAACCGCAGCGGTGTTTAAGAGAGACGGTAAAGTATGGATAAGGAAGGTCTGTCCCGAACATGGTGAATTCGAAGAGTTATATTTCGGCGATGCGGCAGCATATGAAAGGTTCCGTACCTTCCAGCGTGACGGCAAAGGTAATACTGTCACGCATGTTCCGCTATCGGCACTCTGTCCCTACAACTGTGGGGTATGTCCCAGGCACAAGTCAAACGCAGCCCTTATCAATATTGTTTTAACGAATAGATGCGACCTTTCATGCTTTTACTGCTTCTTCTATGCATCGAGAGCTGGCTACGTCTATGAACCTACACTTGAACACATAAGGTACATGTTAAGGCAGGCAAGGCTTGCTGAACCAATTAAACCTCCAGCTATTCAACTCACTGGAGGCGAACCAACGCTACGTGAAGATCTAGTTGACATAATAAGGATGGCCCGTGAAGAAGGATTCACCCACATTCAGTTGAACACGAACGGGATAAGACTGGCATTCGACCCGGAGCTAGCAGTTAAGGTTAGAAAAGCCGGGACTAATGTCGTCTACTTGAGTTTTGACGGCGTTTCTCCCTTCACGAACCCGAAGAACCACTGGGAGGTTCCCTATGCATTAGACAATTTACGAAAGGCAGGTCTCGGAGCTGTCTTAGTACCAACAGTTATCAAAAGTTATAATTTAAATGAGATGGGAAGCATAATCAGGTTCGGTCTACGTCACAACGATATTGTTAGAGGTGTCAATTTCCAGCCTGTATCTATCACCGGGAGAATGCCAAGAAAGGAGCGAGACAAGGAGAGAGTAACCATTCCAGACGTGATAAAGACCATTGAGGTTCAAACGAATGGTCAGATACGAAGCGAAGACTGGTATCCTGTTCCAAGTGTTGTTCCAATATCACGTTTCATAGAAGCTTTAACGGGTAAACCGCAGATAGCTTTTACGACACACTTTGCATGTGGTGCAGCTACATATGTGTGGCAAGAAGATGGTGAAATAATTCCGATAACTAGATTTGTTAACGTGGATGAGTTTTTGGCGTATCTCGACGAGAAGGCTCAAGAAATTGAGAAGGGTAAAAACAAATACTTGGTCATGCTGGATGTCACATTAAAACTTAGGAAATTTGTGGATCTCAAGAAAGCCCCTAAGAGGCTACGTGAAGGAAACAAGTTCCTAAGAATACTATACGAGGTCTTCGTGAAGCACAACTATGAGAGTTTAGGAGAATTTCACTACAATACGCTTTTCTTGGGAATGATGCATTTCCAGGATCTCTATAATCACGATGTGGCCAGGGTTATGAGGTGTGACATCCACTATATCATGCCAGATGGAAGACAAGTTCCCTTCTGCTCTTTCAATGTGATTTCAGATCTCTACAGGGATAGGGCCCAAAAAGCTTTCTCCTACTCTATAAGCGATTGGGAGAAGCTTACAGGGAAATCTCTTAAAGACATTGGGTATAAGCGAAACATTAAGAAACTTATTTCGGGAGAACCTTATAAGAGACACTATAAGGACATCATCGATATAGATGCCATCAGCTACGAGCAACATGTATTAGCATCTAAGAGGTTTGGAATACCCGTAATCGAGGACTAAGATGCGCGGTCGAAATGAAACTCAAGTTATTTAATCTTAGTATTGAGACACAAGACCCCAGGCCTCTGCACATAAGTGTTAAGTCTTTCTTATTCCTTGTAGATAGAGGAGAATTACACCCGGTCTCGCCGAATTTATCGAGGGAATTCACAGAGGAAGACTATCTCGATTTTGATAATTTGTTTCCTCCAATAATAGGATTATCACTCAATGACATCGCCCATGGCAACGCTGACGTTAAAACCCTTGAATTTAATGATCTTTCCGAGGGCATGTACCTATGTGTTTTTGAAGTTGAAGATAAAATAATGCAAAGAAAACATGTGAATTTTCTAGCTTTTAAAATATCGGGCCAGGAAATTTCTAAATTATATTCAGACGACATGTACTCTAGAGAACCTGTTCTTAAAAGGGTGGAGAAAATAGCCGAGATATTCGGCATTGATTTCCGCGATATCCTGAAAAATCTCCGGACAATAGGTCTTCATATTGATTGAGATTCATTCGTTAAACGTCGATTAAAGAATTTTCATACACGAAAAAAATAAATATTTTTTCATGAAATGGACATTAAGCTTAAATGATAACCTGTGGTTCATATGGAGGATAAGCCTCGTGAGGAAAAGGAAAAACTTCTTGAACATCTCGTTGCAGTGGTTGAGCAGCTTTTGTCAACCACTAAGTCGAATCAAATTTCAATAAAGCTCCGTACCCTACTTAGATACGCTTATGTGTCTTACGTTAAGAGAACAACGGACATAAATGTTATAAGAGGACTAGTACCGCGCGTTAGACCCCCTGCATGGTTGACCAATCAATATTATTATAGGGAAATCGAGGGCATACTTAGGCAAAGGTTCAATGCGCGTATTGAGAATCGTAGACAGTTCCGTTATGTCGTCTTTCAGAGAAATAAGGGTTAATTTTTTGCTCTAACTTCTAACTATTTTTAGCTGTTTTTCTAGTTTTAACGGCCTTACCTATTCTAATTATTCCCATCTCAGTTCCTGGAAGGATAGCTTTACCTGATGCTATAATTTCGCCTTTTACGGTCTTTATGCAAACTTCGTCTCCAGGTAGAATATCTGCGTGTGCTCTTACAACATGTTTCGAGAAAAGGGTCTTACCATCCGCTATGAATTGCGCTATGTCTTCCTTTATCTCTATGCATGGCAGCGTCGAAGCTGAAGCAGATGCAATATACTTCCAACCATAAATACTAGGTATTATAAATCCATCTTTTGCTCTTAAGGAAGCAAAATATTTTTTATTCAAAAAAATCTGCTTTATACGTCCTGTTTTTCTGGATCTCGTAACTTCTATTTGGTTGCGTTCAACATCTAGAGAGAGTTCTACTCCATATTGATAATATATTACAGCCTCTAGCTGTCTCTTCTCGAGGATGTTCACTGAGTTTTTCTTAGTATCCATAATTCTGTTACCTTCCAGGAGGGAATACATGATAAAAGGTTTTCGCCTATACTTTTTTCTATTGTGCTTCACTCGTTTTCAATAATCCACTTCTGAAGCTTCTTAATACTATTCTCTAATTTTGCTATAGCGTTAGAGTTATCGAAGGGTTCTAAGATAGAGCCGCACTCATCGCAGATATAATTGTTTTCATCCGCTTCAGTAAGTGTAAAACGTTTTTTACAGTTGGGACATACGTAAAACTCTGTACTTTTCTCGTAGTTTAACGCTTTTTGAAGCACACTTAATGTGAGTCTTTTCCTGTCTTCCAATATCCTACCTATCGGCTCGTCTGTTATCCTCCAGAAATACTTATACCATCCGATGATCTCGTCTCTTGCACGTCTGTACTTAACTAGACGCGACTCAAACAACTCGTTCAGGATTCTCCTAACCTCCTCGACGTTCGTACCTAGCTCCTTTGCTATATCTTCGTCAGACATCTCTACCTTCTCGATCAGGAGCCGTATAATCTGTTCTGCGCGTTCTCCATGTATCTTCCTTGCTAAGGAGGCTATTATCTTCTCAGAGGACATCACATCACCCTCTGAATCTTTTTCCCACGAGATGAGGGTATAATGCGTACCCTGGCCCCTGGAAAGTTCCTCAGCAGTTCTCTTCCATCAAAAAATCTATCTAAAAATATCGCTAACGCAGCTACCTCACTGTGCGGTTGATTCCCGATTGCAATATTATAGTCGGCAAGATCGTATAATATTCTAGGAACCTTCTCGCCTCCCACTACTACCAAAATATCTCTCTCACTGCTTTTTATTAAATTTAACATGCTTTCATCTGCTATGTTTAAGCCGTACATTGTTAGATGGACAACAATACCTTTATTCTTCCATTCGCGAACAAAATTGATAGGATCTTTGAGTTTTTCAACTTTAAAATCTCCGCCCCAGGTGTAGCAAACCTTACGAATGGTTTGTACAACGGAATCTTCAACCTTTTCCTCTAGGAACAAGCCGTCCGCGCCAAAAGCTCTGGCTACAAGACCTACATGGGTTGTAACACGGTGATCACGAACCGGGCGATGTCCTATCCTCAAAACATATATTCTACGGAGATTCATTTAAGAGCACCTGGCTTTTAATCTCTCAATTATCTCCGATCTACCTTCGATAATAATCCGGATTCTGCCCTCACCGTCAGGCGTCAGCTCATGAACCTTACACTTAATGAGAGCTTCCTCCAGAACATCCTTGTGATTTGGTTCCACTATCAGTGTTTCTGATTTTTTGTCGGGTAGCTTTGAGACTATGACCTTGGATAAAGCGTCTATACCGATACCTTTGGAAGCAGATATCGGGATCACAGGTAATTTGCTTGCGGCCAGGAAGTTCACTTTTTTGTGAACATCAGAGGGGTCGGTCAGATCAATCTTGTTAGCCGCTACGACAATCTTATTGAAGGAGACCCCTAGATTTGAAAGAATCTCAATGCTAGTATTGAATTTTCTCATTACTTCATCAATCTCTTCAGAAATGTCGACAACTAAAATTATCACGTCGGCGAACAGTGTTTCACCAAGTGTCGTATAAAAAGCATCAAAGAGTTGATCGGGAAGACTATCTATAAAACCTATGGTGTCAGTCACTACAACGGGATAACCCGAGATCTTTGTGCGTCGAGAAAGCGTTGACAAGGTCGCGAAGGGTTTACCATCTATATAGGCTTCCTTTCGCGTTAATTGCTCGAATAGAGTAGATTTACCAGCGCGAGTATACCCACTCAAGGAAACCAAGTATAGTCCTCCTCCACTACGCCTAGACCATCTCATGCTTTTCTGTAGCCTGGCCTTCTCAAGTGTATGTTCTATCTGGGAGATACGTCGTGTAATGTAAGTGTAATAGGCATCGACAGCGTATTTTCCTCCTCCTAGGAAGCCGTGGAGTTCGCCACGCTTTTGCAAATTGATGTACTCTCGGGCAAAACTCAACTCCCTTTTTAACTTTGCAAGCTCTATCTGCATCTTAGCTTCTCGGCTACCTGCTCTGCTAGCGAAAATTTCCAAGATAAGCTCGTACCTGTCCATTACCTCGACTTTAAGCTCCTTTCTTAGATTATAGGCCTGACTAGGCCGAAGCATGTTGTAGAAAATAACCTTTTTAATGTTATTTTCCAATACTACCCTCTTTAATTCCTCAACTTTTCCAATACCAATGTTGTACCTTGGGTCTTCCGCTCGGGTCTGGGTAATGATATCGACCACATGATAGCCAGCCGCTTCTGCGAGGTCAATCATTTCCTCTATGAGAGACCTCTTTACTTTATCTTCAAATCTAAAAACTAATATAACGTTGGCAGACATAGATTAATCCTTAAACTCGGCTATGTCCCCTAAGGTCAGCTCATACTCGCTTGACCCTCCGCCGTAATCTTCATCGCCGATCTCATAGACCTCAACCAGTTTAACCTTTAATACTTTCTCGAGTTTACGGGCAAGTTCAATGGGTGGTTCAAGCTGCTCTGACTCTATACGGCGTATAGTTGATTCCTTCTCGCCAACCATCACAGCTAGCAGTTCACGCGTTAGACCCATTTTCTCTCTGGCTTGCCTAATTATCTCGCCGTATCCTTCGACGATAACTTCTTCTGTATCTCTTCTATTATACTTCACGGGAGCTTTTGCCTTAAAAGTTTGCCTTGAAGGCTCCACCCCTATTTTTATGCTTCCCAGTACAGTTTTTCCTCTAGCACAGCGAGTGCACACGATCATTTCAGCGCCGTCCAATACTATGCGGTAAGCTATACCCCTTAACTCAGCACCGCAGAGCTCACATCTAGCCATGCTACGATTAAATACGCTGAATGTATTATAAAAGCATTTATCTATTCTCAGGGAAAAATCTTATAAGGCTAGTGGAGAAATTTCTCAAGGGGCCCGTGGCGTAGCATGGAAGCGTGGCGGCCTGCGGAGCATACAGCTCGTAGATAGCCGTAGGTCCCGGGTTCGAGTCCCGGCGGGCCCGTGAGTTTGTTCTCGGTATGGATTAAGGGTACCTTGCTACGAGCGAATACTTGGACGATTTACTAGGATGGGAATGCGCACATAGAAATTGCAAAAGATTTAAATGAAGCAGAGTTCTCTTATCACGGTCACGTATGGCTAAGGCTTTAACCCTCCCTAAGTGTACTTCCTGTGGGAGACCAATACCTCCCTTCGAAAAGGCAACAAGCTTCAGATGCCCTCAATGTGGTGAAGTTATTATATGGCGTTGCGAAAAATGTAGAATGCAAGGTAATCCATATGTGTGTCCCAAATGTGGCTTTAGGGGACCGTAGGTGAGTGGAATGGCTAAAATTGCTATATTGGTAAGAGTTTTGCCTGAAGACGCCGAAATTAAACCCGAGGACTTGTACAAGATGATTTCTGAGAAACTTCCCGAGAAATATCAAGTAGCTCAGTACCAGTCCGAACCTATAGCTTTTGGTCTCGAGGCTCTGCGTTTAGTAATTCTGATGCCTGAGGAAACTGAAGGAGGCACCGAGGAGATAGAAAACATCTTATTAGGTACACCAGGCGTAAGCCAAGTAGATGTCTTGAACGTTACGAGAGTGTCTTAAGAATCTGGAAAAGTTATTATCTTAAACTACTAGTGCTCTTGGTCTTTTTCTGTAATACCTCAATCCAGGGATTGTTTTGGACAAAACTAGGCAGCATTTCATTATTTCCGTGGTTATTGTCTCCAGTACTATACTGTAGGTAGCTTATTTTCTGCGTTAGCTGTCCCCCATTGAGGTTTTCCAGTTTAATTGATAACTTCTCAATGTTATAGTTCAGGCGTTCAAGGTTTTCAGCAAGCCTTCTATATATGGTTATATCAGGTTCCTCTGAATTGAGCTGAGGGGTTCTCATTGGAGAACTTCTTCTAAGAGTTGCACTTGAGGCTAAAGAGAGTTCCTCGAATGCACTTAGAACAGCCTCGTGAACGCTTTTTTCAAGTATTTCAGCGAGTTCCTTTAGCAATTCTTTCTTAAGAAGCTCAATATGATCTGGTTGTATCACAGGAGAACTGTTAGACGATCTTGCCGGTACTTGAATTGTTCCTCGAAGATAGAAAGCGCTAGGGTCAATACCTTTTTCACGGGCTATCTTACGGTACTTGTAAAGTGCTTTGTATACTGTACGCTCAGATACGTTGAGCGACGAGGCAATTTCACGTGCAGTTCCACCCTGTTTAATGAAAAACTCGACGATCTTCCGCTCAGTGTCCGTTAGATCCCCCATTATTACCTCAAGGTCGAACGTCATACAGACGTAATACATTTCTATCTAAACTTAATAACCCTACCGTTTAGAGCGAAAGTGCTTCCAAAATGTTGCCGGCGGCCTGCACCACTGGGGGGTGGCTCCCGGGTTATTCCTCTGGGGGGTTGTGTCT
>NZ_JBMFLX010000007.1:0-43800 GCF_049970975.1 Infirmifilum sp.
TGTTAAACGTTAGTCTGAGGGGTGAGGTGACAGCTTTCCAAAAGACTGGAGAGTAGAAGATTTCCAGCCCTCGAGAATGCCCTCGATCCCGCTTTGGAGTTCTTCCAGCCCCCTCAGCATTACATCTATGCTGTCGAGCGCCTTCCCTTAGTCTTGCAGGATGACAGCGTAGGCCCTCAACGAGAAGAAAGACAACACCAGGAGCAAGACACAACCCCCCAGAGGAATAACCCGGGAGCCACCCCCCAGTGGTGCAGGCCGGCGAGCTTGGAGATATGAAAACCATTAAATATCGCTACGTTTCGGTCTGTTGTAGTGAGCTGGTCTAATGAAAACCTCGAGAATCATCATCCTTTTACTTACATTCCTGATATTAACAGCACATTTAACCCTGTCTGAAACATCCACTTGGAGCAGCTCCACACTTACTTTTAATGGGTTTGATCTACTGAGTATGGCTGTCAGCCCCTCCGGAAGATATTTTGCAGTAGTTCTAGGGGACAGGTCGTATTACTCGAGGACTCTAAGGATATACGACGCAAGTCTTAACGTTGTCGATACATTACAGTTATCCAGCTTTAGTGAGGTGAGTGTTTCATTCCTTAACGACACGTATTTAGTAATAGCCGAGTATATCTGGAGCTCGCAGGTTCCTTTTAGTTATATTCACCTCTTAAACCTGAAGGAGGGAAAACTATTAACGTCTCCTAAAATACCTGCGACTTATCTCCAATCGATAAACAAGGCTGTGGTTGTCGGTAGAACTCTTTACCTGCTTACACCAAGGTATCTTTTGGGACTAGATATTGATACTCTTTCGAAGACCTACATTAGGGGCTTTCTTAATAGGGGTCTTGAGCTATTAGCAATAAATCAAAGCCTATTCATACTCTCTGTTGAGACACATTGTCCGCTTTGTCTAATGCAGAACGAGAAAAATTTAACGATAGTGACGCCCAGCGGTGAAAAATCGATCACTTATTGTCATGTTTTACAAATGGTTAACCTACCAAATAATAGGGCAGGAATATTATACGATAATGGCACTCTAGCTGAATGTACTGTCCAGGGAGGGGCGCCTTTCTGTTACGGCAAAACTCAGGTGCCCGTGCCTGTAAACTTAGCCTCCGAGCCCAACTACAAGTTGCTATACGCACTTAACATCGCGGGTCTAGAGGTAAATTTGATTGTATTCAATGTGAGCGATGGTATAACAAGAAAATATCACTTACCTCTCCCATATGCAAAAGGGGATATTATTGGTCTAAGAGTTTACGATGACGGCTACTTTTTGGCCTGGGACAACGACACTATAGTGCTAGGCAGCCCCGCAGGCTTTGAGGGTATTATAAAAGCGGAAACACGGGTTATAGACGCTTTTTATGCCGGAGAAAAAATATATGTGGCTTCTCCGAACAGAGTAACAATTTTCGAGAGAAAAATACCCTCAGAACTTCATTCACTTCGACTAGACGCGTTCTCCGAGGACGGGACGCCGATAAGCAACTTCACGGTATTAATTAACGGCAAAAGGATTTCTTCAAATGACTCGTCAGTAAGCTTGTGGCTTCCCAGAGGGGTTTATAATATAACCGTGAGCTCACCTAAACACTACTCGACAACCTTTACACTAAACCTTTCGTCTGATATAAGGAAAAGCATTGTTCTGAAAAGGATAAGGTATTCTCTTATCGTCCATGCATCGACATCAACGGGAGACCAACCTGATGTGCTCGTTTACCGTGGGAACACCCCTATAGCCCGTGGAGTAGGCATCCTTAAGGTAGACCTTTTACCTGGCAATTATACGCTACAAATCAGTTATGGGAACACCTCTGTTTTGAAAAAAGTAGAACTTCTGAATTACACAGAGATTTCTATCACACTCAATACTACACCACCATTAGTTCCTGAAAAACCTCATAATCAAACTAGCACACAACCACCCATGAATAGCACGGAAGCAGAGTATATCATCATGTATGGGGAGAAAACGTGTCCGGAATGTCAACGCACAAAAGAGACTCTCCAAAAACTTTCCGTGAAAGTTTTCTTCAAGGATATTGCTGGTAATCAAACATATCTTAACGAGTACGACACCCTATACCAGTTGTGCGGAGCTGGCAATTTGAGAATAGTACCGTTAACCCTCGTCTTTAAAGGGAACAATCTTATCGCTGTAGTGGCAGGTTCTCTCCCGGCTGAAGGATGGAGTGAGGTGCTGAAAATGAATTTTTCGGGAAAGACGCTTGTCATAATGGATAATGGCGGGCAAGCTTTAAGAGACCTCAACTCAACGCTTATCTATGAGATAGCAGTTAAAGGCTTAACTTCATTAAATTCGAGTTCGAAGCCCAAGGAAAACATCCTACCATTGATTTTGGTGCTCGCAGCCTCAGACTCCGTAAACCCATGCACATTCATGATTTTTGCCGTACTCGTTACGGCGGTTATGAGTTTCTCTGGAAGGAGAAAAGCTACGATTACCGCCGCTTCCTTTATTTCAGCAGTGTATATATCTTACATGACTCTAGGTCTTGGGTTAATACATTTTATAGCCTCGTTCACCTGGCTAAAATACGTAGTCGGACTTCTCTCAATAATTGCTGGTGCATATTCTCTTGCCGTCGGTACCATTGCCTGGCGGGAAGGATGCCGTGAAGATAAAAGAGCGTTCCCAAGGGGGCTCATGAGGCTGAGCGAGAGACTAAGAGGACTGAACAAGCTTAAGGATAAAGTAAACGTAATACAGCAAAACCTCCTAACTAAGGCCCGTAGCGGAGGTATTTACGCGTCATTTCTTGCCGGGGTTCTAGTTAGTTTCACACTTCTACCGTGCAGTAGCGGACCCTACCTGGTCGCATCTTACGTCCTTTCACAGGAGGATACTGCGACAGCTATAGGAATGCTTCTATTGTATAATCTTGTCTTTGTGCTTCCACTAGTACTGATAGCCGCTGGGGTCATAATCGGGGGAAAGCTCTTAATGATGGTGGATTTTGCAACAGTACAACTCAACGCGTTACGTAGGTGGACTGGAATACTGCTTGGAATAATCCTGGTTCTTCTAGGAGTATTTATCGTGTTCTTTCACTAGTCAATAGCAAACATTTTTGTTCTCAATTTCCTTATAAAAACATGTACCGTTGAATCTTGTAGAGTGAAAAAGATGAAGGTAATAGTTGAACTCGGGTCTAAAAGGTGGTTACGTTCAAATACCTATAGAGCCACAGCTAACGTAATTGAGCTTTGCGAAGGAATATATATAGTGGAGACAACCCTAGAGGGTGCAAGGTACCTTTTTCCTGTGATGAGGTGCTCGTGCAGGGAAAGGGATACTGTGAAGATAAATGGAACCCCTTATTGCGAGGCAGAATACTGTAGCGATTTCCTTGAAAAAATTTCAAGATGCGACGGGATAAATATAACCGCTGAAAATCCCGCCTTTAGACGCTTCTCTGTGAAACATCCGATAGCCGAGGACGCGACTAACCCGCATATCCTCCTATCTTCGAATGGGGAAGACCTCGTCCTTAAAGGCTATAGGCTGTATACCTCATGGAACCCTGAGCCCTTATTTCTACATTTCCTTAGTGATAAACAGCTGACGCCGAAATTGAAGTTATCCTACTCGTATAAGGGCTCCCCCCTCGGAATTCTAACAGAGTTCATCAAGGGAGCAATTGATCCGGGCTCTATTCTCTACAGTTCACTTGTTAGAACGCTTACGGGTGAAGGCCTCATTGTGCCTTTAGACGATATAAAGGCAGCTAGTCAAACCATCGCAAGGTTTCACAACGTGATGCTCTCTTGTACTGAAAACTGGTGTACTCCCAGAACAGCAAACGAGACAGATGTTGATAGGTGGCGTAAAAGAACTCTTTTCTACCTTTCCAATATCCTAAAATTTGAGCCATCCCAGAGCATCAAACGCATACTCCTCAATTTGAAGAACCCGTTATTCGATGAATTTATTGATCAGAGGATAATTGCGACTCACCAAGACCTTCACTTTTCACAGATGCTGAAATGGGGGGAGAACCTCTTTATAATTGACTTCGAGGGTGAGCCTGGACGCCCCGATGAGTATAGGCGCGACCTCGAACCCCCCTTGCGTGACCTCGCCTCCACTCTACGTGCATTGTCCTATATAGCCTTTTTCGCTTTATTGGAAGTAAACAGGATTGACAAGCAAAGAACAATGCAGCTCTTATACAGTAACAGTCAACAAGTCGAGCTAGCAAGAGAATGGACGATACACGTGGCCGAGAAGCTAATAGAAGAGTATGCTAGGTATGTCAAGAGAGACATAGTAGAGTCGACGTCGCCTTCTGAAATCCTGGAATTCTTAAAACCTTGGTTTGTCGAGAGAGCCTTGTATGAGGCATACTATGAGTCGGGTTATCGTCCTGAGAATACAATGATAGCGTTGTCAACCCTTGCTAACAATATTCCCCCTATTCTTGACGCAAAGATTATCATGTAGAATGATAGTATCTTTACTAGGGAGTCGTATCATGAGTGGTGTTATCGAAAAAGTAAAAACTGGAATCCCGGGTTTCGACGATTTACTTTATGGTGGCATCCCGAAGAGAAACATCGTTTTGCTGTCGGGGGGTCCCGGAACCGGTAAGACCATCTTCTCGCAACAATATCTCTACTATGGTCTTGTCAATGGTGAGCCCGCTGTTCTCGTAGCCTTGGAGGAGCACCCGGTTCAAATCCGACGAAACATGGCTTCTTTTGGATGGGATGTTCGCCGCTTTGAAGAAGAAGGCAAATTTGCCATAGTTGATGCCTTTACTGGAGGAATCGGAGAGGCTGCCAAGAGGGAAAGGTACGTTGTTAAGAGCGTAGATGATGTCAGTGAACTCATAGACGTTGTACGGCAAGCTATAAGAGAATCTAAGGCTGAGAGAGTTGTCATCGACTCTGTCTCAACACTGTATCTGACAAAGCCTGCCATGGCGCGCGGTGTTCTGATGCAGCTGAAACGTGTGCTGGCTGGGCTTGGAGCTACTTCTATTTTCGTTTCCCAAGTGAGCGTGACCGAGAGAGGATTCGGCGGGCCTGGCGTGGAACACGCCGTTGACGGTATCGTACGCCTTGACCTTGATGAGGTAGATGGGGAACTCGTAAGATCCCTTGTTATATGGAAAATGAGGGGAACCAAACATGACATGAGGAGGAGACCTTTCGATATCACTGATAAGGGAGTCGTCGTCTACAGTAATAAGGTCGTAAAGCTTAAGGGAATCTTTTATAGAGTTGAAGAGGGGGGGTCTAGTGAGCAGTGAGATTCCACTCAAGCCTTTAGGAAAAGATGAGATAAGAAAGCTTGAACTCTCACTCATCCTCGGCACCCTTTTAAGACCAGACGTTATAGATGCGGTTAGGAGTGCTGAGGATAAAATCACTTGGCTAGACTCTCTCGTTGTAGCTGCTGGCGCGCTCGCACGTGAGAGAGCTGGTTACTCTATTGTCCGAATTGCCGAGGAACTGGGTAGAACAGAGTCCACTATTAGGAATCACCTTACTGCTAAAACTGAAGCCGGCAGGCTTGTGAAGGAGACATACGACAAGCTCTTGCAGAGTGGCGGCAAGCTTGAGCTAGATATATTTTCTACAAAGGCTGAGGAGGAGCTTGGAGCTCTAAGAAAACGCGTCGAGGAGTTAGAGAAAAAGCTTGAAACTGTTAAGAAAGCACTAGAGGAGATTCTCAAAAATATCTAGTTGTTTCATCTAAACGCCGCCTTTAGTGTTAGGCCCGGCTAGCCTAGAGTAGGCCTCAAGAAGCATGTCTGCGGCTTTCTCCCAAGTAAACGTACTACTCACCCTGTCAATCGCATTCTTGCGTATTATCTCCCCAGCATCAAGGTATTCTTCAAGGATGGAGAGAAGTTTTTCATCCCCTATTTTCCTATGGTATCTCTCTAAGCTGCCTTGGTTTGAAGCTTCCATAAAGGCCAGCATGTTTCGCATCGCGTCTGCGAGCTCGTAGGGGTTATCGGGCGGGACAAGCAGACCTGTTCCCTTAATACCGTGCTCGTGGATATCAAGAACAGTCTCCTTTAAACCCCCCACCTTGCTCCCCACAACAGGACAGCCGGCGGCAAGGGCTTCTATAGCCATTATTCCGAATGGTTCCCAGCGTGAAGGTGCCACAAAAATGTCGGCTGCGAGATGTGAAAGTTTATAGACCGAGGGAGCGATGCCGAAAATCACCCGGACGTTATAAGGATACTCGCGAGACAGTTCGATAAGTACGTCAACGTACTTCTCTCCCCCCCATACAGGTAATACAAGAAAAATTATCCTGGCCTCACCGAATTCTCTAAGAAGTATCTCGATGGCTTCAGCCATGGTGTCGAAGCCTTTTTGGCGGGAGAGCCTACCGGTTGTTATCGCTAAGGGACCATCAAAGGGGAACGGGTCTAGCTTCAATTCCTCACGAAATGGTGGAGCAACCCGTTCCAGTATATATTCCTTTATTTTTTCATCTGGAATTTTTGGCTCACCCTTTGGTAACTGTCCCAGAGCATGAAGCAACAAGTATTTTCTAAGGGAAGATCGATTAGAAGTATTCCCAACGGTCTTCTCAATCCTATCTCTATGTATCGACAAAACCTCTTGTATGAGTGTCTCATACTGCCAGTCAGTGCCGTTGTAAACTACGAGCCCTCTACGGGTTACATCTCTCCCTAGGAAGCCGAGAAGATCCTCCTCTAGGTACGACTTACTCACGGTGATCAACTGGTCTGACTCCGCTAGGCCCAGTTTTTCTGCAAAGCCTTCTACCGAGTCGAAAACTTCTCGCAGGGTAACATGCAAGGTTTTACCATTTAGGTATGCTTTATGAACCCAGTCCCTTCTAAGACCTGCTGCCTCTATCGTGGCCCAGTCTAGTTTTCTCCTAACTAAGAGGTGCACGTGGTATACCAGGTAAGGTTTCTCATCCTCTCCCCTCTTCTCCTTAGCTTTAAGCAATGGTACTACAGAGTGCCAGTCATGAAAGTGGAGTATGTCTGGCTCTACTAGTCCCAGATCACTTGCCCACGTGAGTATGTATGGAAGAGCCTTTGCGAGATCCACTACTTTGTTTAATAAAACGTCCTCTGAATATACTCTGGAGTCATCTAGAAAATCGCTGTGAACACGGAGGAAATGGATGCCTTTGTACATTGTTTTTTCGAAGACGTATTTTTTCCCCTCAATTAACCTCTCTACAATCTCTGCACGAGGATCTATTACCGGGGAATGAGACGGCATGATTATAGCCGAGAATATTCCCTTTTTGGAAAGGGGTACTAGAAGGTTTGTCGGAACCTCGGCTAGGCCCCCAACCTTTGCGAAAGGTATTGCTTCAAAGGTAACCATCCAGACACTCTTCAAAGCCAACGTAGAGTCACCTGAGTCTCAAACGACTCTCCTGGATTCAATGCCACTATGTGATTAAACGTTATGCCTATTCCTTGAAGCTCCTTCTTTAACCCTTTTTCGGTTCTGGCAAGTGTCTCGATCGGAGCCACCCAGACTTCAGCGTGCTTGTTGTTCTCGACTACTATTTCCTTATAATCCTTCGAGGAGATTCGAATCGTGCGTGACCATGGACTCTCAAACCTCTCTGTAAAGCTTCGGCTATACGCATCGTCCACGGTGTAATTAGGAGTGCTCTCCTCGTCCAAGGGGAGTTTGGGCATCAAGGATAGCTCGATAGATATTTTAGGGTCTATGAATCGTTTCTCCATGTTTCTCCAGATGTATTTGACTCTAAGAGTCTTTCCTTCATCTTCAACTTCATAAACCTTGGTAACATGAATTCGTGAAGGTTGACTTCTTATACTCCAGTCACGTCCCATTGCAGATAGGACTACGCCTCCATCCCCTATATGTTCGACCAAGTAGTGTTTAAGGGCTAGATCGCTCACGTCTACAAACGGAGTGTTTTCTATCCAGTCTCTAAGACTCGCATCACGCTTCCATATATGTTCCCGGAATGATACCCTGCGGTACCAATCTGGCCTATAGTCTGTAATCCCACTTAGATATGGCTCTGCATATCGTGACATTGTATTAATTAGGTTGTGCTCGTAGCCCTCAAGTTTAATGTCGAGCTCGAACAAGGAGCCGCCATCGCTGGGCTTGATATAAAAGTTCGTGTAAAGAGATTCGATCAGTATTTCGCTTCGGCCATCATAATCAAAATCCTCTTCGGATATTCTCAAACCACTTGCATAGTACAACGCTGAGCTCTCTGAAATCCTTTCAGCTTTTATGAGATGTTCGTATATGGCTTGCCTGAGAATCGGTAGATAGGTTCCGCCAAACAGACCATGCCAGTACGCGTCGTTACACTGTGCAAGATAATAATTCTCCCAGGCATGTGGAGGGGCCTTGAGCCTTACAAGCTTCTCGCGTACGCGAAGGAGCTTCTTATGCATGTTGTTTGCTTCAGGGTATTTTCGAAGGAAGTTAGGAAAATAGCCTCCGCTCCACTCAATCATCTTATCATAGCTCCATGGACCAAGGTATGCTAGACCTGTGAAACCATAGCGTTTAATGTATTCAGATGGAGTGAGAGTTTGAATGTCATTGCTTTCCCTAAGAAGGTGGAAAAATAGTCTTAGCCAGGGCTCCGCGTTTTCACGGGGCCACCACTCGCCAAACTTCTCCGCGTCGCTCCCCCATAAGACGTATTTAAATCCGTTAGGTGTTCGGAAGCTTCTAATATAATCGAGGACTTCCGTATGTGTTCTCCAGGGTAATATGTACCTGATGTTTGCATCTATAAAGAGAACACCTATTTTTCTACCAGCGTATTCTGTGAGGATAGCTGTGTGAGTATCATCCCGCCATAACCCTGACCTATACCCAACTTCGTCGTCTACAATAACATAGGAATAAGCAGCTTCCTTTATGGCTGATGGGAGCGTGGGATCCCAGACCCTTTCGGCAAGCCATAACCCTTTGGGCCTAACTCCGAGTAAATCCTCTACCAGTTTTCTGCCCCGTTTCAGTTGTTCAACTCTATCCTCATATGGGAGAATCGAAAGAATACTTTCTGAGAAAGCACCCCCTAAAACCTCGAAACGGCTGTTCTGTATGATATCTTTCATACGCTCGAGATAATCAGGATAGTATTCTCGCCAGTAAAGAAGAAGAGGGCCGCTGAAGTGTAGGGTGAGTGGCAGATCCTTGAAATATGAGAAGAGATCTAGAAGCATCTCATAGGAGTTCGACTGAATTCTCCTCAGGATGCTTTTTAGCTGGCCTATAGGCTGATGAAAGTGTAGTATAAAGATAAACGTACTCTTCATACTATATCCTTGTCCGGTTCAATGAGATAAGTTTTTCTTAAAATTGGAAGTAAATCCCATGCCAACAGAGCCCCGGCCGGGATTTGAACCCGGGACCTTCGGCTACCCCGAGATTATAGTAAACCTTACGAGGCCGACGCTCCACCAGTCTGAGCTACCGGGGCTAAGAGATTATCTTAGACAGAGATTAAAAAATTTTTCACGTCTCATAAAGCTTGAAAAAACGACAGGTTCCTTTAAATCAGTTGAGGAATTACCGGAGCTAAAGTGCCCCGGCCGGGATTTGAACCCGGGATCTACGGCTCGAGAGGCCGTCATCCTTTCAGCCTCGTGCAGTTGACCGGGCTAGACGACCGGGGCCTAACCCAAATAAATTAAAAATCTTGATAAACTTTTCTTTCGCAGGGGGGTTTGAAGACTACTTCACGTCCTCGCCTGAGAATAAGAGTCCTCAGAAAAACGTGGCGCCGGGGCCGGGATTTGAACCCGGGCGCCCTTGCGGGCAACGGATTTCTTGGATCGTGGGATCTCGAGTCCGCCGCCTTAGGCCGCTCGGCCACCCCGGCACCATGACATCTCAGGCGGGGAGGGTAATGAACTTTACCGCAACGACACCTACTAGCCGGGCGTTCAAGACGCCTATAAACACGTTTTTAAGGTGAGTGTTTTTCCTTTCATTTTGAGTTTTTATGAAGAATATTGTCGTTTTTCTAGGCCCAGCCGGGAGCGGCAAAACCTCCCTGTATAAACCGAGAGGTTCTGGGTTCGAATCCCGCCGGCTTGCTCTATATAATCTTGATGGTTCTAGTATGTCTTCTCTGTCTCCTATTCCCCGAGGAGGCCTTAAATCCTTGCTGAGAGTTCTTCTAGCCTATCTGAGAATTACATTTATGCTGTCGAGGGCCTTCCTTTGGTCTGGGAGAGCGCCCGCGTAGGCCCTCAACGAGAAGAAAAAATACGACCACTAGGAGCAAAACATAACCCTCAAGGGGGGTAACCCCGGGAGCCCGCCCCAGTGATGCAGGGTGCGGAAAAACAACAAGTCATTTTTATAAAGCTGAATACAGTGTTGACGCGTTAATGTGTGGCTTGCTTGGTGCTAAGATATGGGGAGGATACGTCTACTTGCACTTTCCGACGTCCATGGCAAGGAGGATATAGTTGATAAGTTCCTAGAATGGGTTAAGAGGGACAACGTTTCATATGATATTATAGTAGCCGCAGGAGACATAGGAAATCCCCAGAGACCCGGGAGCATGTGTAGAATTCTAGCCAAGATATCTAGGGTTTTACAGAAACCCGTCTATTATGTTAAGGGAAATTGGGATGTTGAAGACGACTGTGACGTCCCAAAAGTCTTCAACCTTGACGCAACAGGTCCAATATATTTAAACGATATAGCTCTTGTCGGGCATGGTAGGAGCGCGGAGCCCTTCAGGCTCGAGCATCAGGTCAAAACAATCATACTTGTTACCCATTACCCTCCTTTCAGCATACTCGATAAGGGTAAAGTAATAGACAGCTATCATCATTCACCGCATGCAGGAGTTATTGAAATAAACTATCTGATAGACTATTATCGCCCTAATGTTCACATCTTTGGACACAGCCACAGCTTTGGAGGATTGGAAATAGAACATAACGGAACACTGTACGTGAACGTCGCTCGACTTGACCGGCTTTTGAAGTCCGGCGAGCCTATAGGCAACTACGCTATAATAGATGTATCAAGCAGTGGTGAAGTAAAAGTCGAGTGGCGTTTCATTAACGGGGTATGGAAGAAGTGTTCTAGCTGTGGGAGGATCGTACATATCCCTGAAAAATGGTCTCTTTGCCGTAAGTGTGCTCATAAGTCCGATTTGAAGTTTACAAAGGTGACAGGCGTACCATATAGAAACATGCTTGTGTTCAGCGATGGTGTAACCAGAGAAGTTTTAGCAAAGAAAGAAGTAAAAATACCTTTCTACACTATACGAGACAATGTCACATTGGATGATTTCCTAGACATTATAGTGACCAGGGTATTCAAGGAGACATTCACAAGGGACGGGACGCGGATACTTGAAGTTCCAAAAGATAAGGTTATTGAGTTTTACGGCAACAGGCGTGAGCCTTTGACTCCCTTTAGCGAGTATCTATTTGCATGCAATGAAAAAATTAAGGAGCAAAAACTCTGTCTTCTAATGAAGGTTTTCTCAGTCGATAAAAGAGCACATGTATTTTGGAGAATAAACCAGAACAACCCCCTAAGCATCGAGAACGAGTTTATCCTATTCAGAGAAGGAATTCTATTACCTGAGTCACAACTCCTGAAAAAGCTCGCAGACATTAACTTCAGAGTAATATCCTACAAATTTGAGGCGATCTAAGTGAGCACCACCTGGCGCGAAATTTATAGGAAGATTGTTCACGTCGCTTTAAGTCTTCTCTTATTTGCCCCTTTTTACTTCAAGCTTCCTCCTCCTCTAAATCCCTATAGTTACTACTCGCTTGGACTCTTCTTGGCAGCATTTATAAACAGCGTTGTGGTGAAGAAAGATAAACTTACCTTAGAGATAAACGCGTTACGAGATGAACTACACCGATTTGCGGATAGTATTGGAGACATAGCTAAAATGCCAATATCGATACTAGAGGAGATTCTCACAGATTTTCATAGTTTTGTCGAGAAGCAGCTTTCACTGCTAGAAAGAGACTACGAGAAAAGAGAAGGTTACGTTGGACTTCTTTACGGAATAATCGGGGCGACGTCAAGCCTTCTCGTTGACCCCAGCCATGCATTCTACGGGATAGTTGCGCTGGCAGTTGTAGATGTCTTGGCGTCTATGTCCAGCCTTTTGATTTGGAATAAAGGTAAAACCATGGGTGGCGAGGCAATAGCTTTTCTCTCCTTTGCAATAATACTCATGAGTCTCGGAGTTCCGGTGCTTCAAAGCATTCTAGTTTCAGCGGTAGCTACGCTCTCAGAGTATTTCTCCCCTGAAGATAATCTCACAGTTCCCTTCTTCACAACTATTGCTGCATTTATCCTAAAGCTACCTGAGAGGCATCCGCTATAAAAATTCAGTATGCGTTATAGTCTTCATTAAAGTAGTCTGCGTCTAACTCTAGGGTTTCAGTGTCGTCGCGACGTAAGCTATCACTGATAGGATAAACATCGCCACTATAAGAGCCGAAACTATGCGTTTCATCTTCTCTCTCCTTACCGGCACTTGAATCACCCTGGACCAATGCGAACAGAATAATTAGAGTTCCCGACAATATTAACATTTCTGGTAAGACGGATTTGTTCGTGATAAAGTTTAACGGTATGGAACTTGAGTTGAAGAGAAAAGAGTATTTTGCTTTTGTTTCTTCGAGTTCCTTTCGCGCGCCTATTCCCATGAAGATGAGCTTCCCATCTTTAACTACTAGAACTGTGGGAAAACTTGAGGCATTAACTTGAGCTCTAACGTTGAGACTGTCGATCCCCAGGGGCCAAGTGATGTTATTCTCAATAGAATATCTTCGAAGCATTTCGGGGGTATCTGATGGGGATACGGTGAGAGATACTACCACTGTGTCGTTCTGACTCGAGAGCAGTTTAAGTGTCGGAAGCAGGTATTTACAGCCTGTGCATTGAGTATAGAACAGCTCTATTATCAGTATCTTGTCATGGGATAGATACGATAAGTCGAGATTACTGCCTCCAAGAATAGTCACATATCCGAGGCTTAGCGTTTTATTCAGTCTTCTACTAGCTATTGTCTCGTTTGAAAGAACCTGTAATACACGCTCTACTGAGACCAAATTAACATTTTCCAGTCTGACACAGGAATAATTGATGAATATTTCCTTTATACCTTCCCGCCAATTCACTAATATATTACTTGTATTATTTAGAGTGCATCGGAGTCCTTCCGGGAAACCAGTAATTGACAGCTGGTAGGATCCGGCTTCAAGCGTCTTGACGTACATCGAAGATGGTTGTATATCAAGGAAAATGGTATCCGAGGCCTCGTCCAACCTTGTGACCGCAATCCTACCAGTAGAGTTTTGTGTGGATTTCACTATTAAGTTAAATGTTAAACGTTTAAGCGTCACTTTAAGCGTTAATGGTGTCTTGAGAGATATGTCGAGGATTCTAGACTGGTATAGCGGAGCCTCAATGGTCGCTGAATAGTTTCCTTTTAGAGCCTCAACCATGGTGATGCCTTGAGCCGTCGTCCATAATTCATAGGTTTCAGGTCCCTTTACTGTTATTTTCGCACCGGGAATGGGTTTCCCGTTTTCGTCTGTAACATTAAACGTAAGTGTAACCCTTTTAGGGGGTTCTTTGGACATCGTCGCAGTCATATACATGATAGGTTGAGCTAGCTGTAGTGTGAAGGTGTTTTGCGAGTATCCCTGTTTCAGTATCTCAACAGTATAATTACCTATTGGTATTAGACCTGTAGCATAACCTGTAGAATTCGTGAAAAGTGTAAGGGTTTTAGAGGAATCAGATAAAATTATTGTAGCATTAGAGACGGGGGTTCCCTCACTGTCAATAACCCTTAAATAAAAAAGAGCACGTGTGAGTGGATATATAACGACTAGTCTCCTTCTACCGTAAGCTGCAACATATAAGGTTTCTGTGTTTTTTCCAGGTTCCGGATCAAAAGGAACGCTGCTCCAGTTAACCTGTTGTCTCATCTGGAGAGTTGGAGCGCCTTTCCTGTCGAATGTATAGAAAGTCACGTCACTAACCGTGAACACAGCAACCCCGTCATCTGTGACTAGGTTAACAGAACGTGAAGCTGGTAGTTTAAGTACACTGTTGCATTCAAGGTTGTATGTGCACAGACTTAGGATGCCATCGGATCCGATTATAGCAAAACCGTTTTTAAGAGGAATCATCTGTTTTATAGGAGGCATCATTTTTGTGGCCCTTAGCTGAAGGTTAGGTAATGTGAGTATTGAGGTGTTGTGGAGACCGTTCTCGTCCTTAACTTTTTGGAACAAAATAAAATTGTTCCCGATAGCTTTCGAGGTTAGACCTGTTATCTGTGTAGCTACCTTCTCCACTCCGTTTCCGGACACCCTGTATACCTCGATCCTGTTATCTGTAAGCTGGCACAGCTCGCATAGAGTATCTATGGTCTCAACGACAAGAAAGTTATTGGAAAAATCCATTGAAAATATCCTCACGAGAACGTCCCGGGAATTTACATCTCTTTCAAATATGCGGAGGTTTCTCTTAAGATCTAGAACTATCAGTCTGTCAAGTTTGACCTTCTCGACTGAATAAATCATGCTCATGGCAAGAAATCTTCCATCAGCGCTTAGGGCGCAACGAGCGACTTCGATCTCATCACTCTTAGCCTTGGCATTTAAGGAGGCTAAGACTTGAAGACTAGAAGAGTTTAAAATGACAACCGTCCCAGTCTTGTCGACAACCACAAAAACAGAGCCGTTAGTCGCTAAGCATGAAATATCAGCTCCGAAGGGAAAAATTATTCGAGAGTTTACTTTTCCGGTTTCAAAGTCTATTTTAGAGATAGTTCCATTAGTAAACATGACGAATAGCTTATTCCCATAGGGTAAAAAGGCCTCGAAAGCTGTTGTAAAGTCTAATGTGGCTGTTGTATACATCGGTGCTGAAAACGAGTAAGCTGCTAAGGCAAGAAGTAGTACAAGAAGCACTAGGAAGGTTTTTCCATTAATCATTCTGTTTCCTTCAATAACAGTTTTACAGGTATCTCATTAAGTGTCTGAACAAGTATTGTGATACCCGAGAGTTTTTCCTCTGACGATAGTGAACTGTTAAGCTTGTAAAGTATATCTCTGATACGTAAAAGCGCCTCCAGGGACTCCTTCTGCGACTCAATCGTTTCCTCAAGAACGTTTAGCTCATCAACAGCTCTTGCATTCACTACAACTTTAAGACCCATAAAATCGATCTCGTTAAGAGAAGAAAGCTTTTCGCCTATAAGATCCTCTAGGACACGCTCTAAAGCTTTCATACGCTCAGCTCTAACTTTTACGCTCTCATACCTCTGCTCAAGCTGTTGTAGTGTATCTTGGAGGGTTCCTATCTGAGCCTCAATATACCTGAGCAACTCGTCGAACCCATTAAACTGATATATATTGTAAGACACGACTCCTCAATATGTGCTATACTCAGCGTTTAAAAAAATTAACGTATAAATACAGTAACCTTTACCCTCCAAACCTTCTATGTCTCGATTGATAAATCCTTATAGCACGCAGAAGATCAATCTTTCTGAAATCAGGCCAGTATACGTCCAGGAAGACGAGCTCAGAGTACGCAATCTGCCAGAGCAAAAAGTTGCTTATTCGCTCCTCGCCACTGGTACGTATGACGAGGTCAGGATCCGGGTGTGGCTGGTCACCAGTGAGAAGATACCGTGCAAAAACTTCTTCACTAATTTCATCCTCGTCGAGCTTACCTGTCTTGACGTCCTTGACTAGTCTCCGAACAGCCTCAACGATTTCCCATCTCCCCCCATAGGCAATAGCAATATTCAAGAATCTTTCACTGTATACCGAAGATTTTCTCTCAATATCCTCTATCTTCTCACGAACACTAGAGGGTAGAAGAGACTTGTCCCCTATAAACCTCACGTGAACCTTTCTCTTTTCGATCTCACCCGAGTCTCTAAGCTTCACGAGCTTCTCTTCCAGTACCTTAAAAATCTCTCGTATCTCCTCCTCACTCCGTTTTTTAAGATTCTCTGTCGACAAAACAAACAAGGTCACCGTTTTTACTCCAAGATCGTAACACCAGTCAAGAACCTCCTCGGCCTTTTCGGCACCATGTCTGTGTCCAAACCAAGGTGGGAACCTCCTGACCCTAGCCCATCTTCTGTTACCATCCAGTATAAAGGCAACGTGTTTAGGAATGTCGCCTCTTTTAACTTCCTGTTCTAGAAGATACTCGTAGACCCTATATAAGCCCAAGATGTGGGCTACTGACCTCCAAGACATTAGAGACCACTAGCTTTTTGAGGAGGCTTAAAATATTAATCATTATGCTAAAGCTTTTTTCTCGAAGTTTAGAGGAGTTAGAAAACCCTGTGGAGGAGATAAAACACTTAATCGATCATACGAACCTGAGACCTGAAGCCTCCCTTTCAGATCTTGAGAAAACCTGTAAAGAAGCAAACGAGTACGGTTTCTATGCTTGCTGTATACCACCATTCTTTGTAAAGCAAGCCAGGCAACTAGTTAGGGGCGAGACTAAAGTCGTAACGGTGGTGGGCTTTCCCCATGGTAACTCACCCGTTGAGGCTAAGGAGCTTGAAGTCAAGAGGGCCTTTGAAAGTGGGGCAGACGAGGTTGACGCTGTAATTAATATTTCTCTTGTAAGGAGTGGAAGGATCAATGAGGCTCTAGAAGAGGTGAAAAGATTACTTGAGGTAACGCGAAGCTATGGGGGAGTTTTGAAGATAATTATTGAAACTGGATATTTAGAAGAGAAAACAATTTACGAGGTCTCAAAGGCCCTAGCCGCGACAGGAGTCCATTTTGTAAAGACATCCACAGGGTTTGGTCCGCGTGGGGCTACGCCAGAAGACATCCTGATTATGCGGGATGCAGTAAAGGGGACGGGGACAAAGATAAAGGCCGCTGGCGGCATCCGAACGGGTCTTCAGGCAATGTATTTTTACCTATTAGGCGTCGATAGGATAGGCACAAGCAGCAGCCTACAAATACTGAGCGATCTTAAAAGAATATTCAAGTCATGATATTTTACTTTCCAGAAGCGCCCTTTCTCTTTGGGCTGGGGTGGTGAAATTTAAACAAGCGTAAAAGAAATATACGACAATCACTAAGATGAGGCCGATCATAGATGAAAGGCATCGCATCGATATACGGTTACGGCGCATATATCCCGGTTTACAGAATAGAGGCTAAGGAGATCGCGAGGGTGCACACGAAGGGTGGTGAGAAAGCTCCCATAAAATCTAAGAGCCTCCCCGGACCGGACGAGGACTCTCTAACCATGGCTTATGAGGCAGCTAAAAACGCTCTCAAAAGGGCGAGAATCGACCCCTCGCTTGTAGAGGCTCTCTATATTGGCTCCGAGAGCCCCCCTTATGCAGTCAAACCCTCGGCCACAGTAATCGCGGAGGCACTGGGCCTCTCTCGAAAGCTTTACGGCATAGACATGGAGTTCGCGTGTAAGGCAGGCACTACAGCCGTTATTAGCGTCGCCTCACTTATATCTTCTGGAGTGATAAAGTATGGAATGGGTATCGGGACGGACACTGCGCAAGGCCGCCCAGGCGACGAGCTTGAATATACCGCAGCTGCTGGAGCTGCAGCTTATCTATTGGGCCCCTTGTCAAGAGAGAGTGTGGCCACTATCGAACATACTTATAGCTATGTGAGTGATACGCCAGACTTTTGGAGACGAGAAGGGGAGAAATTTCCAATGCATACTTTTAGGTTTACCGGAGAGCCAGCATACTTTCAACACATAGAAGGTGCGGCGAGAGGCCTGATGGAGGAAACAGGCCTAAGACCTGGGGACTTTAACTACGTGGTATTTCATCAGCCAAACGTTAAGTTTCCTCAGCGCATGGCGGAGATCCTAGGATTTACTCCTGAACAATTAAAGCTTGGCCTGCTCTCTGGAGAAATAGGAAACACTTATGCTGCAGCGTCCCTTGTGGGACTGGCAAACGTGTTGGATCACGCGAAGCCCGGGGAGAGAATACTCGTTGTATCATTTGGAAGCGGTGCAGGCTCAGATGCACTTAGCATCATCGTTGAGGATGGTATAGTAGAGAGAAAACCCTTAGCCCCTAGTGTCAGTTATTACATCAAGAGGGCAAAGTATGTTGATTATGCGTTCTACCTAAAATATAGAAGGTTTATTCTAGGGGTGATGTAGTTGGGAAAAGCCTATATCGTCGGAATCGGCGCCACGAAAATTGACGAACACTGGGAAAAGGGTATACGCGACCTGATGACTGAAGCCTCACTAAGGGCCATACAGGATGCGGGAATATCGAAGAAGGAGATCCAAGGTATATTTGTAGGAAACATGTCATCTGGTTATTTGCAAGGTCAGGAGCATTTGGGATCACTGCTGGCCACATGGTTGGGGCTACCCGGGGTAGCAGCAAACAAAGTCGAGGCTGCCTGCGCCAGCGGTGGTGCAGCAGTCCACGCGGCTTATCTGGCTGTTAAATCCGGTCTTTACGACTGCGTGCTAGCAGTGGGCGTGGAGAAGTTAACCGATGCTCCTACCAGTGATGCAACAAGTGCTTTGATAATGGCAGAGGATCAGGAGTACGTCGCTTTTGCTGGCTTCTCGTTTGTAGCCTTAAACGCTCTTGTATACAGAGAGTATATGAGGAGGTTTGGGGTAAGACAAGAGGACATCGCGCTCTTCGCGGTGCATGACCACAAGTATGCAGCAAATAACCCGTTAGCCCAATACAATAAGCCTGTTAGCCTCGAAGATGTCTTAAAATCACCCCTTGTAGCAGATCCTATAAGATTACTTGAAAGCGCACCTTTGGGAGATGGAAGTGCCGCCCTAGTTATTTGCTCGGAGGAAAAGGCTAGGAGACTTAATAAGGATGTTTTCGTGGAGCTTGCAGGTAGCGCCCTCGCCACGGATATTTTAAGCCTCCATGACAGGCCTGATCTGACCACGCTCTCTGCCACAGTGAAGGCAAGATCCATGGCATTTAAGCAGGCTGGGATAGACGTGAATGATATTGACATATTGGAAGTCCATGATGCTTTTACAGTGCTGGGCGTTATTCACCTGGAGGACCTAGGATTTGCCAAGAAAGGTGAAGGGTGGAAGCTACTAAAGGAGGGCCAGCTCGAGAAAGACGGCAAGATTCCCACTAACACCATGGGGGGTCTTAAGGCTAGGGGACACCCTGTTGGAGCAACGGGCGTATACCAAATCTATGATCTTGTAACACAGTTGCGAGGTGATGCAGGGGCCAATCAGGTCCCTGACCCTGAAATAGGTTTGGCACAAAATGTTGGTGGCGTTGGAGGGACTGTTGCAATAAATGTTGTGAGAAGGGTGAGATAAGATGGCCTATGTGAGGAGTGTTCCGAGAGCATGGAGGGAGAGACAAAACAAGTACAGGTTAATAGGAGGAACCTGTAAGGACTGCGGCAAGACCTTCTACCCCTATCGGGGAATATGCCCAGTATGCGGCTCGAGCAATGTGGAAGCCAAGAAGCTACCTGAGACGGGTACAATAGAGACATTTAGCGTTGTTAGAACACCGCCAACAGAATTTACAGGTCAAGCCCCCTATGTGGTGGCGCTGGTTAGGCTAGACGATGGCACGCTTGTCCCGGCACAGATAACTGACGTTGAGCCCGAAGAGGTTCAAGTGGGGATGCGCGTCGAGGCGGTATTCAGGAGGTACAGAGAGCAGGGTGAGAAGGGAATCATCGAGTACGGCATAAAGTTTAGGCCTGTGGTCAACCTTGAGTCAAAATGAAGAGAAGACAACACGTGAGAAACTAATCGAAATTTTTCTCAATAACCCGGGGGTAGAGTTCACTTTAAACGAGCTTCTCTTGCGACTTAATTTAAAAGAACGCGATGCTAAACAGTTACTGAACAACATAAATCATGTAGCCAAGAGTATCAAAAGACTAACCGGGGGCGAAGCCTACCTTGCCATGCGTCCTCCGACATGTCTAGACTGTGGATACATCTTCCGTGACCTGGAGTCAGCCAGAATGCCGAGCAAATGCCCTAGATGTAAAAGTGAAAGGATAATTCCACCCTCATTCATTCTTTTGAGAAAAGAGTAAGATTCAAGCCTTCAGTTTGTTTTATAAAGGAGTCTCTTCGCTTCGATAGAAGTATTTATCGGGGGGAGAGAATAGAAAAGAAGAAACCGTCTGTTCGATGAACATGTGGGTAGAGTCTATAACAGTACCCGCACGTCTTGTGTATAGTCCGCTCAATGTTAGGCGGCAGGAATGGCTGAAGTGGCTTGATCGGGATCTTCAGAGAAGAGATTACTTCTTCTCCTTCTTCCGGGAAAAGAGAACATGTGGAGTATAGAACCAGGGCTCCACGATGAACAAGTTTTAAAGCGTTTGTAAGTAGTTCTAGCTGGACTTGTTTCATTCTGCTTAGATCCTCCCTTCTTAAGCTCCAGAGAGCAAGTCTTAGCCCGGGATCCCGCGATATAGCTCCGCTATTTGTACAGGGAGCATCGACTACGGCTGCGCTAAAGAGCTTTGAGCTCGAGAAAAATCTACCATCTGAGTTAATTACTTGATAATTGCAGTTTGTAGCTTTCATTATTTCGATACATGCTCTTGTTCTTTTTTCTGAGATATCTACCAACAGAATTGCGTCGTGGTCTATTTTACGGCAAAGTAATGAGGCCTTCATGCAAGGAGCTGCAGCTAAATCAACTATTACTCCTTTTGGTCTAAGCGATATGAGAGCTTCGACTGCTATAATGCTCGCCTTGTCCTGATAAGTTGCAATTTCAGGTGGTAGAGAAGGAAGAGGTATCTCCTGTGTCGGCAAAATCTCTAGAAGATATGGATAATCTTTATCTTGCCTAAACCTGAACCCTTTCCTCTTCAAGTAGTCTTCAAGCCAATCCTTTCTCTCAGTATCATTCAGCCTAACCCACACTTGCCGATATCTTAGAGACTTTAATATCTCGGGGGTTGCTTTCTCGCCGAAACGTGAGAGAAATGTTTCCACTATAAGAGGTGGGACGCTCTCCTTGTAAGATAAACGCAACGTAATAGGCATTTCCTCGAGCTCGTTAAAAAGCCGATCTAAGTTTCTAGGTGTTAGAAGGTTAAGTAGAGAGTCGCTAACAAGGCCACCCCTTAGGGCTCTTATCCTATCTAGTGTGAAGCTGGGAGATGAGGAGGCTAAATAGAAAGCGACATAAAAAGCTCCTTTTCTCCGTAGAGGCAAGTCTTGTTTGTTGTTCTTCCTTAATAGGTAGATGGGTGGCCCAATGTTTTCAAGCGTTCTCTTCGCGAGAAGAAAAGATATCTTCTGCTCTTCAGCGGAGAGTTTGAATTCTTGCATAGTCTCCTGAAATGCTGCATCAAAGGATATCGACTTAGCTTCAATTCTCTCTATGACCCTTGTAGCGGCCCGGAAAGCAATTGGAGAAACAAGCTCTACAAGCTCTTTGTCTCTAGGCATGAAAGGTCATTCCTGGAACTTTTCTTAGAATAGCCTTTGAACCAGTATTGCCAGGGTAAAGCTTGCATAATAGGCTACGAAGACGCTTATGAATGCTCTTTCTGTTGGCAGTTTCTTGTAAACTTTGATTATAGCTGTTAGAAGCCCTAGTACAATAACCTGAACGACTCTGTAGAGAATATTTGTTAGAATAATATCCAGGTTTGCAAGGGCTGGTATTGCGAGTAGAATTGTCGCCAGAAACATGCTTGAGAAATAATCGAGTCCTATCCGGGGATCTCCGCCCAACAGGCGAGATGAAAATTCTAGAATAGATAGTGTTAACGATATCCCTGAAATCCACAAAACTATACGTGCCTCCCTGTACACTATCGGAACAAATAGTTGATCCAGACCAAAGACTACGTAGCTTCCCGTAAGCGTCGCCACCGCTGCCGTTGTAAAATAAATGAGTAAGGCTAAGAATGGAATAACTGGTTGCGAGTACATGTAGGAAACTAAGTTTTCAGGAACTATAACCGGTAAGATGTATTTTTCAATAACTAGGGACAGCCCCCGCTTCTCTAATAGAAGACTTTTAACTCTGGCCTCGTTTTCCGTTAAGAATTTGTAGAGCTTAACGCCTTTCTCTGTTAGCACATACTTGCGTCTCTCATTCTTCTCAACAAGTCCTGAAAGCTTATCCAGATTGTAGTATAGGTTTCCAGTACTGGTCTTAATAGCCTCTTTCAACTCGCTAAAGGACGCTTCCCCGGACTCTCCTATCTTTCTGATAATCGCCCTTAGATAAGGATTCCCTATTACAGAGTATATCTGATCAAGGTCTATGTCCTGCCCTGAACTCTCCATAGACGTGAACACACATAAGCGTCACAGGTTATTAACCTTAGCTCCATATACACGACCCGCCTGGCCCGGGACGTACACACAAATAATAAAAACTATGACGATTAACTGACAATTGAAGTATTGGAATGCAACACGTTGTTCCCGCAGTAGGCATACGCGTTGAAGATGAAGAGTCACTGGGAAAGCTGCCAAACCGCTTGTCGCGTTTTGAGACATCCCATGTCTGGGTTCAACTCATATCCTCCTACAAGTTTTTCTCGGACATGGGTGTCAGCGACATTACCGATGTCTTTATCGATCACGACGTCAACATTGCTTCCCTGAAATTCGAATCTGTAGGAGAAATTGATCAGGAAGTCTTCGAGAAGATAATAACTATAGCTGATGAAACAAAAGGTAGAACCATAATTATTTCCAGGCCACTAAGCTTGAGTAGTACTACTCTGGAGAGAATATACGAGCTGGCGGCCATGTATAAAGTGAAAATTCTACTTGAGCCTGAAAAGCCGGAAAATCTTAAACAAATTTCTAGTATAATCGGATCTTTCATGGGAGGGATTCTTGGACTCTCTCTTGTCCAGGAAAAGTACTCTTCTACGGAGACCTTTATATCAAGCATAAGAGGATATCTACAAGTCGCTAGGAATATAGAGATTTCAAACTATGATGGAACTGAACCCGCCCCAATACTCATACCCTCTCAGTATAATAATCCAATGCTTTTACGCTTTCTCATGAGAAATCAGTTCGAGGGCTTTCTGACAATATGTTATTCAAAAAGAATGACAGACGACACGTGGTTGCTACGGGAGCTTTTCAGTCTAAAAGAGCAGCTGGCCACTCTAAGCGAGAAGGAGGACTAGACTTCAACCTCAAGCACAAGTGCGCCTCTGTATCCGCAGTTTGCACACACGTATAAGGGTGGTGTTAAGCCTGCGACTCCAAGGGGTGAAATTCTTGTGCTACCACAAATGGGACATACAAGGATGGAGGAGGAACGTTGTCTTGAGAATTCCAGAGCTAGAGGTCTACCTTCGACGGCTATCCTGTGCTCAGGTAATCCCTTCGACAAGAGATACTCAATAGCCCGCGTGATTTCCTGAAAACTCGTTTTTGAAAAACACACATCTTCCCCTTCTTCCACCTTGAAGCCAAGAGTAACCTCGACATATTTTCGAGCAGAGCAATCAAATTCTATGCAGACTTCTCCGGAACAGGTTACTATGTTGAAAAATGTATCCGTATCTGTCATCCCAAACACATTAATTGAGCGGCACAAGAATATATTTGTTGTAGACTAGTTACCGGGGGGACCTCTTGATATCCTGGAGAATCAGAATAAAAATAACGACGATAATGCTAGCGCTCATTCTCTTAGCGATGATTATTGGATATACACAGGAAATCAGTAGTGATGATGCCGTGCGACTCTACAAGGAGGCTCTAAATTACGATGAAAAACTCAGATCAGCAGGAGATGTCGAGACAACCATTTTGAATTTTTTCACAGATTTCGCACCTATAGTGATTGTGTCCAATATTCCCTTTGCCGGTCCTGTAACAGTACTCTTCATCTCATTCAACGCTGGTTATACGATTAAGGCCGAATACATAGCGACAGGTCACAATGCACTCTACACTTCTCTATCCGAGTCAGTGGTCATTGTTCAGTTACTAGCGCTTGCGATAGCCGGCGGGGAGGGACTACTCCAATCATATTTGGTTTACCGCAAAATGAAGGCAGACTTATTCGATTCGCTAGCAGTTATAACCCTAGAGGTCTCTCTTGCTGTGCTCTCAGCAGTTCTTGAGGCGGTTTAAACGATGTTTTAAAATTCGTTATTCCTGAAGCTTAAAATATCAAGGCTTGAATAAGTTAAATCGAGGGTGAAAATGCATGCTTGAAGGTTTTGGTATTAAGACGCTCGACGACGTTGACGTTAAAGGGAAAACAGTTGGTGTGCGCGCCGACTTTAATTCACCAATTGACCCCAAGACAGGAAAACTCTTAGACTATACGAGGATAACTGCACACGCCGAGACAACTATTCGAGAACTAGTCGAGAAAAAAGCTAAGGTTGTTGTGATTTCTCACCAGGGCAGGAAGGGAGACCCTGATTTTACCAGCCTACGGGAGCATGCTGAAATACTGGAGCGGTACTTCCCGGGACGTGTTAGGTTTGTACCCGACGTTTTCGGGGACAAGGCAGTCGAGGAAATTCGATCTATAAAAGAGGGCGAAATCCTCGTGTTGGAGAACGTTCGCTACTGGGACGGCGAGACAAAGAATGCTTCCCCCGAAGAACATTCGAAAAGCGAGCTTGTAGCAAGGCTAGCCCCCTTTTTTGAAGTCTATGTTGTAGATGCCTTTTCTGCAGCGCATAGACCCCATGCCTCACTGGTAGGCTTCGCTCCTGTAGTCAAACACTACGTTGCGGGCAGAGTTATGGAGAGAGAACTACGCGCCCTTTACCGTGTCAGAAACAACCCTGAGAGACCATGTGTTTACGTTATTGGAGGGGCTAAAGCGGAGGACACGGCGGAGATTATAAAAAGCGTTCTGGGTGAAAATATAGCCGACAAGATCCTGACTGGTGGCCTCGTGGCTAATCTGCTCTTACATAGCGCTGGATACAATATAGGCTTAGAAAACGTTAAGATATTAGAGGAAAAAGGGTTTTTATCCCTAGAGAAAGAGTTGAAGATTCTTTTAGACAAATACAAGGATCGTGTTTTGCTCCCGGTTGACCTTGCCTTAGATATTGACGGTAAGAGAGTAGAAGTGGAAGTTTCCAGGTTACCCGCACGAGGCATTATAAAGGATATCGGAACTAAGACTGCCGACCTATATTCAGGCTTAATTAAAAATGCCAAGACAGTGGTTATGAATGGACCTATGGGAATTTTCGAAGACGATCGCTTTTCTATAGGGACGAAGAAAGTTTTTGAGTCAATGGTCAGCTCGGGTGCTTTCACGCTCATCGGGGGTGGCCACACGCTAGCAGCGGCAGATAAGCTTGGATTTTCTGAAAAAATATCCCATGTAAGTACTGGGGGAGGTGCACTTATCGAGTTTTTAATAAAGGGAACACTACCTGTAGTCGAGGTCCTGAAGAAGTACGGTCAAACTAGATAAACACTTTTCTATCAAAAAAAGCAAAAGCAAATATATTCACTTTTACTTCAATATATCTGTATGAGAGCCGAGTGGATCTTCTCTCTTTATGAGGAAATACCTGCTCCCAGCTTAGTTGTTATAGGTCTCCCGGACGTTGGACTGGTGGGTCCCATAGCCACTTCTCATCTTGTTAAGCAGTGGGGTTTGAGGAATATAGGCTATGTGGATTCGCCGAGTATACCTCCCGTTATTCTGTTTCATGAGTCCTCACCTCTTCTCCCTATACGCGTGTACGGCGGGTATAAGGGAAACGATTTTGTACTCGTAATTCACTCCGACGTGGCCATACCCCCTCAAGCAATCCACGAACTGTCTTCTTTCCTGGTTTCTACTCTCCTCGAAAAGAAGGCGGGAAGGTTGTTCCTTTTGGGAGGAATCGCGGTTCAAGACAGGTTAAACATACAGACCCCAAAGACTTACGCCGCGTCGATCGACCCCGAGGCATTAAAATACGCTAGAAGCAAAGGTATTGACCCCATACAGGAAGGATACATAGGGGGTATTTATGCCCAAATACTCAAGGAGGCTTTTAAAAATAGGCTTAATGTCCTAGCCCTCCTCGCTGAATGCTTCCTTAATTATCCTGATCCAGGCGCATCTGCGAGCACGCTACAAGCCTTCTCAAAACTTACGGGAAAAGACGTGGACGTGAAACAGCTTATAGAGCAAGAGGAGGAAATAAGGCTCAAGCTGCGGGAACTTATGAAGAGAACCATGGAGAGCATGAAAGGAACAGGAAAAGAGTATGAGTACACGATCCCCGCACTCTATGTGTAAGGGGTGGCTGAAAAATGGAGGAATGGGTAAGGCGTGAAATTGAAGAAATGCTAAAAGAGTTTAAGAGGCTTCGAGACGAATTTGCTAGGATGGAACAAGAGATGTTGCAGCCGCTATTTCATCCCGAAGAGAAAACAGTAGTTCCTCTATACGAGGTTCGACGCGAATCAGACAAGATAATTGTATGGGCTGATCTGGCCGGTGTTCGTGATAAGAATAACGTCGATGTCAGAGTGGAGGGAAGGACGTTGAAAATAGAGGCATTATTCTCTAAACCTTTTAAGTTGGAGGGGTTCACCTTCCTTCGGGAGGGGCTTCAAAGGTACAAGCTTGAAATTCCTTTACCCGAAAATATAGACCTGGACAAGATAAAGGCAACACTCAAGAAGGGAATTCTTGAAATCGAGATACCACTAAAAGTTGAAAGATTTAAGATAAAGGTGGAGTAGTTTTTCTCACTTTATTGCTCTCAACCTACTAATTAGCTCGTTAAGATCCTCAATCCTAGTTACCGCTAGAGGTATATTTTCACGTTTAGCAATTTCAAGCCCTAGCTCGTCCACCTTGCGCGCGCCATGTAAAACAACCAGGGCTGGTCTAAGGCCTCCCATACCCGCCTGCATAGACTTCACTGCTACCATCGGGCTCCTACCATAAGCAACCTTTGTAAAAATAGCTGCCCTTTGAGTCGTTGCACCATACAGCTTGATATAGTCGTAGGACGGAACGTCTAGAACCAGTTTAATGCTGTCCACTACAGTATAGCCAAGTATGGGTGTTGATATGAAAGCCGCCCCTACAATTAAATCTGCTTCAATAGCCTCGCAAAACCTTGCAATCGAGAGTGGAATGCTGAATTCCCTCATGTCTAGGACTGCTTCCCTTAGAAGATCGGAGCCTAATAGGATCCTTCTGAGACCGGAGAGAACTATTCCACCTCGTTCGATGTCCTTCATGATGAGACTCTTCACAAACCTGGCAACAAACCTTGAGCCTGGAGACTTTCGTCTTCCACTCTCATAGTCGCTGAGCACTGAAGCCGATACCCCCATGTGCGTTGCCACTTCCACCTGTGTAAGACTGAATTTTTCCCGCCATTTTCTCATCTCGGCTCCTGGGTTGTCGGACATGATTATTTCTCCGGCTATCTTAGAGGCTACTTCTCGAAGAGAAGGATCGCTCAGCCATCCTTCTGAATTTACCCGTCTCTGCATCATGGAGGATATTGCCATCTGTTATAAAAGTTTTAGGGATTTGTCGAATCAAAAATGGTAATTTTAGACTGGGCATTAAGGCGGTAAAATAATAAGTGACTATCCAACTTCATCTTAGGCGATGAAGAGGCTCGGAAGGCCCGACTGGTGGGGAACTCGTGCAGGGCGGAGCCTGCTTTAATCGTCATAAATATGAGCGTATAGTAAAAAAACCCTTTAATAGACTGCATCGTGAAATATATCGAAAATGGATATGAAGTACACAGTAGCGATAAATGGATTTGGTAGGATAGGTAGAAATTTCCTTAAAGCCGCCCTTCAAAACGAGAAGTTCGTTAAGACTTTCAACGTAGTCGCAGTTAACGACTTATCTGACGCCAAAACTCTTGCACATCTATTCAAGTACGACAGCGTCTTCGGGAGGTTCAAGGGAAGAGTTGAGGTTAAGGATACAAAGCTCCTGATAGAAGACTACGAAATAGAGGTTCTTGCCTTCAAAGACCCGTCTCAGCTACCATGGTCTAAGATGAATGTTGATATAGTTTTAGAGTCCACAGGGCTTTTCACGGACAGGGAAAACGCCTCCAAACACCTCTCAGCAGGAGCTAAAAAGGTTGTGATTTCCGCGCCTGCTAAGAACCCCGACATCACGATAGTTATGGGTGTAAACCACGCCCAGTATGACCCCCGTAATCATCACATAATATCTAACGCTTCATGCACTACCAACGCCTTCGCACCCGTTGTAAAGGTACTCCACGAGAGTTTTGGAGTTATCCAGGGCATGATGACCACTGTACACGCTTATACCAATGATCAGCGGATACTTGACCTTGTCCACAAGGATCTGAGAAGAGCAAGGGCTGCTGCACAGAACATCATTCCTACTACGACTGGAGCAGCCAAGGCTATAATGGACGTGTATCCGGAGCTTAAGGGTAAGTTAACGGCTATGGCTATCCGAGTCCCAGTCCCAGATGGGTCAATTGTCGATTTTACAGCATTACTGAAGAAGCCTGTCACCAAGGAAGAAATGGACTCAGCATTCAAGAGGTATGCTGAGGGAGAACTGAGGGGCATACTGGAATACACAGAAGAGCCAATCGTTAGTACGGACATTATCGGGAACCCGCACAGCTCCATATACGATGCAGCTGCAAGTCAGGTCGTTGGAGAGAGAGGGGACATGGTAAAGGTTTTCGCATGGTACGACAATGAGTGGGGATACTCAAACAGGCTAGTAGACTTAATGGTGTACATGGCCGAGAAAGGGCTCTAAATCACACTTTAAAATCATAAAAAGCTCCTTGTTTGCTGAAAACTATCTTCCCATTTTTATAAGTTATCTCTGTTATCCTGTGAAAAGGGATAAATTTATCTTTCCCATCAACAACGATTACAACCCCATCCCTTGTAACCTCCCTTATCTGTTCCCCGGTGAATTCATCTAGCTCCCCCGATACTCCACGCGAGATAAACTTTACCCGAAGACTACCTTTATCCATGTTTTTATCCCAGAGAACTCGTTGGAAGAAGTTTCGCATGGGGTTTTTCACTGTAGCAGCACCCTCCTCCTGTATCCAACTTCTATCAATATTTTTTCTTTCAATGAGAAGTTCTTCTTTCCTTCCAGCTTGACACGGATATATTTGTCGTCTATATTTAGCTCAAGAACACGCGTCTGTGCTATCTTCTCGATCATCTCACGAGCCTCGTCCGGATCAATCTTTGTCTTTATTTTAGGGCATTGGACGGGGCATAAAGTGCAGAATCTTCCGTCAATATAGTCTAGGCCAGGGCATGGCGCGCGTATACCATCATAGAGCATAGCAGTATAGTTGTTTGCACAACACGCGCTGAGAAAAGGAACTAAACCCTTTTCCCGTACTACTTCGACGGCTTGCCTCTTTATATCACTGACATCTACGGATAGCTGTACCCCCCTTCTCAGAATCCCTTTAACCCTTTCACGTATTTGCGTGGTTTGGAAGCCAGCCTTCTCCAGCCGCTCAAGAATCATAGGTGTTATTCGTAGACCACCGATAACAACTCCAATGGCTCCGGCTTGCTTGGCTTCATCAACTATCTCTTCGATCTCCTCAGTGTTTACCCCGGGTATAAGCGGCCTAAGAAAGAGCAAGGGATGTAGACCATTCTTTCTCATTAAGCGTATGGTTTCGAAACGCTTCTCCGGAGTTGGAGCGTTGGGCTCAAGCTTACGATAATAAGCCAGGGAAACGACTGTAACCAGAGGACTTAGTGGAAGTTTCACGGATGCCAAAGCCTTTACCTGAGCCTCGGAGAGGGCTGCTTTTGTTGAAAACTGAGTGGGATTTCCAAGATGCTTACTGAATGAATGTATGTATTCCAGTGTCCGTGTGAAGGCATGCTCATCGACGAATGGTTCCCCGACGCTTCCTATAGCTATAAGGGATCCAAAACGGCCTGGCAGGAAGTAGGGGTTTAGCAGTAGAGCATAACTCATTTCGTCTCCGCTGAGTCCATAAACGTGGTAGTTTGAGAAGCTTACCCCCATCTCAGGCAGATAACAGTATGTGCAACCGTACTTGCAGCCAATCACGCTGTGAACTGTTACTCCGCAGGGTCGAGGTTTTTTCCTGGAATGGTAATCACCTTTAACTTTCCTTTGACTTTCTGCGGGAAGCCGCTCTTCAAGCATTTTCAACAATAATGTCTTACGGTATAAGAAATCCTTCAGTGATAGCTCTAAAACCACCAATAGCACCGTGAAGTGCTTTATGTTATCTGTAGCTGGGTCTCTTGCTGAGATATCTTGGGAGCATGGCTGAGACTCTGGGATAACCTTGTAACTCCTTGTTTATTCTTTCGACTAGCTCCTCTAGGGTCATTTCGAGCTGTCCTTGACCTCGTATTCTCACACTCAGCTTGCCAGTCTCGGCCTCTTTTTTGCCAATAACAATCACGTAGGGGATCCATTTAACTTCGGCATCGCGAACACGTTTGCCGACACTTTCGTCTCGGTCATCAACATCTACGCGAACACCCTCTTTCTCAAATGTATCCGCGACCTCATCCGCGTTTTTGAGGTACTCTTTCGAGAACGGGATAACTCTTACCTGTACAGGGGCAAGCCATAACGGGAGGGAGGGTTGTTCTCCCCTCTTTGATTTTTGAGCAGCAGTGTCGAAGACGGCGAAGATGTAGCGTTCTATGGATCCGATGAGAGCGGTGTGTATTATGACAGGGTGTTTCCGCTCACCCTTCTCGTCCGTGTAGGTTATCCCGAAGCGCTCCGCATTACCGAAATCTATCTGAAATGTACCTATTTCTCTAGGCCTACCAAGCTCGTCAATTATGTTGTACTCTATGTTCAGGAACCAGTAATACTTGCCTTCAGGGACAAAGTGGAGAAGTACGGGCTTCCCCTCCATCTCTACAAGTTTCCTGAGATATTCCTTGTGTCCATCTAGGAATGACCTTGTGAGATTATATATACTCACGTAGTCTCTGCCGAGCCTTCTCATTTCCTCATATATCTTCCTATGAACCAAGAAAGAGACTTCCTGGGCCTGGGCTAGATCCCTGCAGAAGATGTGGAGATCAGGCATCGTGAACTTTCTAAGCCTAAAGCAGAGAAGGAGTTCTCCAGGCTGTTCTAGGCGGTAGCTGTCGGCGATCTCTAACATGCCTAGAGGCAGGTCCCTATAGCTTATCTCCCAGTCCTTGATCATCGCGAATTGTTGATGACAGGCAGCGTATCTTAGGACCAGCTTCTTTTCATCGACTTCGAACTGGTAAAGCCTATCGCCAAATAGTTGAGCATGTTGAAGAACCGGCTTGTATTCCAAGTTGAATGTATTAGTGCCTCTAACCTTATATACAGGTATACCTAAGCTACGACATACTTGCCAAGCATATTCTGAAACAGCCTCCACCATTATTGTCGCCTCAGGTCCATACCGCATATGACCAAGGTCACTCATAGGCTCCCATTCAAATCCAAACTTTTTACAATACTCGAGGAATTGAGGCTCCCCACCTTCACGTCTCCGCTTAAACACCTCCGACTCTAATAGTGCTACAAAGTCCGCTGGGAGGCCGCTGGGAAGCTCTTCAACACTAACTACCCTACCATCGGGGAACATAACCGCGAAGTCTTCGAAACCCCGCTTAGGAGGCTCTCCCGGTCTTATACTCCTCGAAAGCTCCGATAAAGGATGTCCATAGCAGTCAAGTGTGAAACGCTTATACCAGCCGAAGGGTGCTCTCTGAGTTTTTAGCCCCTTTTCTGAAAGTTGTGACTCTATCGACTTTAGTATTGCCAGGGCTTCACCGGGACTAGCTAGATTCTCTGACAAATGGGCATAGGGATAAACCACTACCTCTGAAGCCTTTACTCTTCTGAATACATCTTCTATTTCCCTAACCGCGGCACTAACAACACCGGGGTCACTAGAATCTCCCTCCTCGACTGTGACGAATACCACTAAGGCGTTTTCAGCCTTCCCAACCCTGCGCCCGTCAATATCCTCAGCACCCTCGAGGGCTTTCTCGCGCGCTTCGTACTCGAAGCTTTTAGCATGGATAAGGAGCAACTTCAACTCGTCCACCCCTCTTACAGAATAAATATTCTTGAGCCTAACCTATACTTTTCGCTATTCGAGGTCGTTCACCCTAGATCCAAGCTTCTTGAGCTTATTCCGCAACTTGCTATAGACCTGCCTGTCCAGGACTTTCGCTTCTTCCTCGATAGAGAACTCCTCTTCCGTCTTTTTGGGTTGCACCATCTCCAGTTTAAGCCTGCAGGTTCCATCAGGTAACAGGGCGTGCCTTGAACAGCCAGCGAACTGGCACCTGTATCCAATGCAAGTATCGCCCGTCCATGAACAAAAAGCTTCAAGTCCCCGCTTGGTACGCCTGTAGATCAGAGCGTTCTTGTAGCAGGTGAAAGCTTTGAAGGGGCAAAGTGGGGAACAACTCACGTCATTCTTTTGCATAAAATTCCCCGCATAGCATTTTACACTCTCAGACGAGATTATTGAACTTTACTCTCTCTAAAGTTTAAAATTATACAAGTGTTAGTGGCTCATATCCATTTTTTACTAGAAACTCGTTTAGTTCGCTTAACGTAGGTGAAGAATGTGCCCCAACCCGAGTCGCTTTTAATGCGCCGGCAGCATTTGCTACTAGGAGACACTGTTCAAGGGAGAAGCCGAGTTTCCACGCAACGAGAAATGCCGCATTAAACGCGTCTCCAGCCCCAGTAGTGTCTACAGCGTGCACTTTAAACGCTGGAACCCCAATGCCGAGTTTAGGCAAACGAGATCCCAAGCTACCCTCTTTTAAAACTAATAGCCCATTAAACTGTGAGTCTAGGTATTCAGGTCCAAGGGTTTCATATTCCCTTTTATTCACAAATAAAATATCAACCATCCTCAGCGTTTCCCGAACGTATGAAAATCCTTTAGATGCTATCGTCATTCCTGGATCATAGCTTGTTGTAACTCCTTTACTCTTAGCTATCTCGAACACCCAAGACGTGTATTCAGGCTTCGTGCTGCTTAAATGGACGTGTTCAACTCCTCTTAGAGCCTCCTCGAGATTCAGGAAGCCGGGAGTTAAATCTGTATTTGCTCCACGAAGGGCGACCATCGCCCTATCCCCATTTGAATCAAGCAGTATTATTACCCGTCCCGTTGGTTTAGAAGATCTGACTATCCACTTCGTATCAACACCCTCCCTTGAAAAATTATCGAGTATGAAGTCTCCTTGCTTATCGCCACCAACCGCGCCGATGAAAAATACCTTTACGCCTAGCTTCGCCATAGCCACCGCAACATTGGAGGCTGCACCACCCACTCTTTGAAAGTAGTCTTTTGCTTCCTGTGCCTCATCCGCTCTGGGTATGCTATCCACTAGATAGTACTCGTCAATGCTGGCATTCCCTGAGACGGCAAAGACGAGTTTAGGATCCACTTTTTTAAGGACGAAGAATATGTATTTCTGTCTTACGTGTAGTGAACCCTGGGAGACTATACTTGTTACATAAGAACAAAAATATAACGTGGACCTGTCACCTATAGATTAGGGGTTGATATTGGGAGAAGACACGAAAAAACTGGCAGAAATAAAGGAATTTCTCGAGAGAAGGCTTGAGGAACTGCGTCACGAAGAACAGCTTATTGAGGAGATGCTAAATCTCGTCAACCAAGCTCTCTCATCTGCGAGTTTCATCAGGGCTTCAGAGCTTGTATCTAGGCCCCAACCCGCTGTTGAGCAACAAAGACAATCTCCGCCGGTGCAAAAAGGGGAGGCGATAGAAGAATCTGTAATAACCGCGACCCCTACAGGCGAACATTTGGCACGCATCCTCGTATATCCCAACATCATTGAGATTTTGTTTGAAAAAGAATTTCAATCATCTACGCCTCCTTTTGAGTCTTTCTTTTTGAGAAAGGTCCTGGAAGGATTCAAGAGAAAAGCCGAAGACTCCGTCGCGAAAGGTGAGAAAGCTCCAGATGAGATATTTGACTATGAGATCATCCAAGATAAGGGAGTTTTAAAGAAGATTATAATAAGGAACTATGGCGACAAGAAGGTCATAAACGAGATCAAAAGTACTTTACGTTGGACTTTGAATAAAATGCTTTCCAGATCCTCGTCCGAGTAATCAGGCCTGAACCACTGTTTTCCTCTGGGACTTATACATTTCTATCAGCTCAGACTCAGTAGTAGCTTGCTCGGGTTTTTTGTCAAACCTATAACGACCCGTGAACCTGGGGAACCTCACTGCTAGACCCGAATCTGGCTCTATTTTTCCGAGCGCGCAGGTGTGAAGAGGACTCAGAGTAATTTCCGCTCCGATAATCTCGAGTACAACGGCTGGGACAAACCACACATCAGCCTCTAGTTTTGAAACCACACGTGGGTGACGGTGCGGGATTTTGTAGGGCTCTAGGAGCTTTGGCAGGTTTGCTAAGTCCTCGTCGGTGAAACCAGAGCCAACTTTGCAAACCGTTTTAAACGTGTCGCTGTTAGGGTCATAGGCTGCCATCAGCAGGGCTCCATAGGTTCCGGCACGTTTTCCTCTACCATGGAAAGCTCCAACCACGACAAGGTCCACTGTGTCTGTCATCTCCATCCTGTAGTCCCGCTTGAACTTTATCCACAACCAGCCTCTAGCTCCCATCTGGTATATGCTCTGATTCCCAGTGGATTTACACATTACTCCTTCACATCCTTCGCTTATGGCCTCCTCGAAGAAGAGCATGAGGTCTTTTACATTATCAACGAGCTTAGCCTGGGAGAGGAGTATGTTCTCGTCCCGCGGTGGCGTTATAGATTCAAGTATTTTTCTTCTTTCCGGGAGGGGCTTTTCGATTAGCTCCTCTCCATTAAGGTAGACTATGTCAAAGAGATATACTCTAACCGGGTACTCCTCCATCGCTTTCTTAACATCATACTTGCGGCGCCTGTGCATGAGCTCCTGGAAGGGCAGCATGTCTCCCGTGTCTGGGTTATAAGCTACTATTTCTCCCTCTACTATAAACTCATCTGCCTTTAGTGTTAACATGAAGTTCACGACGTCTGGGTAGTGGCTTGTTATGTTTTCAAGACGCCTGCTGAAAAGCCAGACCTTATCACCTTTCCTGTGGGCTTGAACACGTTCACCGTCATACTTGAACTCGGCTAGACATGATCCTCCCAGCTTTTCTAGAATCTCGCCGGGATCACCCAGTCTCTCAGCCAACATTGGGAGAATAGGTACTCCAACCTCGATTCTTATCGATCTCACAGCCTCTAAGCCCTTCTCCGCAAGTGTACGCGCAATAAAGCCTAGATCGGGCCTCCGCGTGTATGCCCTCTCGAGAACGTCGCGTGCCGACTTTGTGCCTGTGAAGGCTACAGCCAGGGCGTCCAGAATTGTCATGTCAGCTATACCGAGGCGAAGCTTACCCGTGACTGTCCTAACGATATACTTCGCCTCCTTCGGTGAGGCATCTGATAGGAGGCTTGCAAGCGTGTTGATTTTTGTATCCTGGCTTCCCTCCCCTGAAGCCAGTGCTATCTTCATCAGCGAGTTATAAACATGGGAGACCATCAGCTCACGTTTACCAGTTTCTTCTCCTATGTAGCCTAAGAGACCGGCGGACTGTCTGGGCTTAGAGAGGAGTTCTTCCGCTACTAAGCCAGGATCCCCGGTTTTCTTGTAGAGTTCCTCGACAGATTTGAGAGAGACACCGCTAGCCTTAGAGATTGCCCTTAAAGTAAGCTTTTCGGCAACGCCGAGCTCTACTCCTTCGTAGTCCGGTCGTAGCTGTCCCTGTGTTAGATATATAACCTTGTCTAAGACACTGGTGGGAGTCTTTTTGAACAAGGCCACGAGATAATCTGTCATGGCTAGCCTGCTTGTTGTCGCCTCGATTTTCTCGTAGAAATCGACTAGGACACCATATGGAAGGTCATTCTGCTCCATAATCGCCCTTATATTATTTGTACAGAAGGATGTTTAAAGGTTTAGTCGCGTCTGGGTTGGGGTTAGGGTTTGAAGCTTTGGCCCTTGTTTACCTCAATATTGCTGCTTAGGTGCGGGGTTTGCGTCTGCCACAAGGGGGGTTTGTAGGATCTGGAACGTTGACGTGTAGAAGTTTACACCTACTCTTGGCCTGGTCGTAGAATACGCAAGTAAAGCATGTTCCTGTTAGATCACTTATGCCTGGTTGTGGTTTCTCCTGTCTCTGCATTTGTGGCGCGGGTTTAGGCTGTGGGGGTGGAGTTTGTTGTACTGGAGGTTGAACTGTAGGTGAGGGGTGAGGTCTAGATGGCTGGGCTTGTGGGGCGGGGGAAACAGGGGGGGTTGGATACTTGGGGGGAGCAGTTTGCCTGGGAGGGGGCTGCTGTTCAGGCTGTATAGCTTTCGGCTGCGGCCTTGCAGGTCTTATTGGTTTTTCCTCTAGTTCAACAGGAGCGAGCTCTATAGGTGGTGGTTCTTTCTGTGTTTCCACGACAGGTGGCGTTGGCGGTTTTTCGGGGGTGGTTGTGGGAGAGGGTTGCTTGGCCTGTACGGGGGGTTTAGTTGGTTGCACGGGCTTGAGTTCTAATGGCTGCTGGCTTTCTAGAGCCGGAATGTTTGCGAGGTCAGGCGATAAGCCCTGAATAAGGAGTTTTATCTCTTCTCTGCCTAGATATCGGCCCTCAACGACCTTCTCACCGTCTACCACTACTGCTGGAATGGCACTGATCCCGTACTTCTTGAACTCAGCCGTATAGATGCCCCCGAAGAGCTCATCCAGATTTTCAAGCCATTCCTGGTATTTAGAGGGGTCTTTAAGATTCATTAAGAGCCTAACCGCGAGGCGTGGCCGCTGCTGTTTCGGTATAACGTTTAGCTCGGCCTTAAAGGCTTCCAGCATGGCCTGTGCCTCGGGAGTGCGTGGTAGGAAGACCTTTATCTCTTTGACCACCTAGCCCACCACTAAACCTTATGTTTTCTAGGAAGAACCTGATAATTAAGTTATCTTTTCGATACTTTCAATCTGGTGGAAAACTAGGGGAAGAACTCGAGTATCCTTTCAGTGACTTCGCCTCCTGGCGTAACTTCGACGAATATTTGGGACTGAAAAGTATAAACCTTGAGCTTTCCGGACCTCCAGAAGTCTTCAGGGAGGCCGGCCTTAAGGCAAGCATAGCTTAGGTATTCTTCAACGTCCCAGCCCTCCTCTACAGGAACCTGGGGTAAGAGCAGGCCACGGGCCATTCCGTGTTCGACTAAGAGTCCGTCTCTGCCGATCTTTATCTTTCCTATGAGCTCTTTATAGTCAGAGTATATTAAAGGTTCGGGCTTTGTCAGAACGCTGACCTCAAAGATTATCTCATCCAGTTCACGGGGGGTTACTGGGGGGAATCTAGGATCCTCTGTTGCGGCTGCGACTGCCGCGCGTATTGTTGCCTCGGCTAGAGGGAAGAGGGGTTCAGGGTAGCCGATGCACCCTCTAAGTTCGCGCCTAGCCTGCCTTGTGACTGGGTTCACCTCTATACGTTCAAGAGTTACGAAGACACCGGATTTCTCTAGAAGTTTTACAGGCGTATCTCGAGGTGGCTCAATTATGACAGCCTTGTTAAGGTACTCTTCAACAGCCCTTCTGGCAAGACTAACGAGGAACTTGCCTTCTTCAACAGATAGTTTTTCCATAGATTATACACCTCACTTTTTCAATTTTTTTCTCTATCTCTACTACATGAGTGCCCAGCCAATAAATTTGTCCACATCCTGTGCACATGTAAAACTCGTTATATGTGTCCCTGACCTTGAGGGGAATATTATCCTTAATTTGCTCCTTATCAACCTTGACTAGGGGGGCTCCACACAACGAACATAACGCCTTCTCCGGGTTAAATTCTGGCTTGATATCCAGCCTTGAAAGAACCCAGGCCAGTACGTCCTCCTCGGGACCATCTGGAACGAGTAGAGCTTTTATGTTTTTCCTGATAAGCTCCCTGTAAAGAACCTTGTCTCGGGTAAGGAAAACCGCTTTATTATGCGTCGCGAGGAAAAGCTTAATTTCTGCGTCCTTAAAGTCCCTGAGATAGATTGTCCTGACCCCGAGGAGCCTCAACCATCTTGATAGTTTACCGAGCATCCCATCAGCCACTACTTCTAGCAAGACTGGAACCACCCGTATACGCCGACAAGAATTTTTGCAGTGCTGAAGAATCAAAGAGGAATACATCGTCTCCGAAGTCAGCGTAGACAATGGAGTACTTCCTAAGACTCTCCATTGGTTCCAGTTTCTTCACCGTATAAACGTCCAAGAACTGACCAGCTATCTTGGATACGGAGACCGTGCCGCTCAGCACTTCAGTTCTACCGACTCTCAGTGCATAATGAGCTAAGTCTGGAACTGTGAGTATATTCACTACCTGACCTCTATGACAGATGGGGAGGACTAGGGCGTTTGTTTCGTTGAAGGCTCGATAAGCGGTTGTTACCTTCGAGTTGCATTTTAAACAAGGTAGCCTGAAGGGTTTTAGTTTCGAGATTAGAACCTGAATGCTAATTAATCCACTAGCAAGCATCCAGGATACTAGGGATCGTGGAGTATAAGCTCTCCCAGTCTTGCGGAGTACCAGATAGTATCCCCTCGAGACACGATGCAATGCTGTTGAAAAGCCCGGTGTTGAGCTTATGAAGGATATATTGGTCTTTAATCTGCGTCCCGTGGTAAAGTGGTGTAGAGAATGAAGCGGGAGATATGTCCCCTTTATTTTTGCTACCAGGCTTTTAAAGCCCTCTTGATGCATGATCCCAAATGCTTCCTCGGGGCTTTCAGCCGTTAAAACGCCTTCGCTATAGTCGGCTTTCAACGTTCCGCCACCTCTCGACATGGAATGTTCCTTGTGGCAGTAGCCTCAAGATATCCTCAAGCATTACCTTATACCCGCAGCTATGTTGAAGGAACTCGTGTATCTTCCTAGCTGTGAGTTCTCTGGAGATCGTACCCGGGGACAATTTTACGTAGCAGTTTCCTTGGGGTTTCTTGAGGGCTGGTATGGCTTCAAGCCCGTTACTTCCAACGCCTATAAGGAGTTCTAGTTTTATCCCTCTCAGCCAGTTCCTCTTACCGTATATCATAAAGGCTCCTTTGCCGAGGTACTCGCCGCTAGGGGCTTTTTTAGACACCTGGCTTCCTGGAACCCAGTACACGTCCATTGTTAGCAGTCCAGCCTTCCAAGCGCTACTATAGCTTGCGGCGAATTGGGCTGCCTCGAGTATGTCCTGTTCAGGAACATCTTTTCCCTCAGTCTTTATAACTACGGCTGGAGCTCCGTGAATGTCTGCGTGTAGGAACAAGTCGTGCTCGTCCATGTACCTCCTAACTAGAAGCTCGTTTTGCCCCGCGGATTTCCCGGCTATAACAAGGAAGCCGTTTGTCGTCACGAAGAACCTGAAATCCCTATACCAAGGACGACCTGTCTCCTTCGTTATCCTTACAACCACCTTTGTGGGTTGATCATGTCTTACTTCCTGGAGCTCCTGGATTTTGCTTTTAAGCGACTTGGCCTTCTCGAATAACATCTCAGCGTTAGCGTATGCCGAAATCCTTGCGTTGACGTGAATATCTAGGCCTCCTAGATCCACCTGTATAATCCATTTCTCGTGGTTGAACGCCTTGACCTCAGGGAAATCTTTCCTCAAATCGTTCTCTAACTGTTCCCAGGGAATCCTACTCTCACGCATTCTTCTATAGGATTCTATAAGTCTTTGAAGCCTAGACGCATGATCCATGACTAGCCTAGCTTCAAGCTCGAGCCTCGCCAATGCTTCTCGAGCCCTCTCCACAGGACTTGCTTCGATCTCACCTGCGGAGGAGTCCGATAGCATGAGGCTTGCAACGTAAGAGGGAAAATGTTTAGGATATTCTATCTTCTCGAAGCCAGCCTTAAGGTGAAATGGCTCAAAAGGGTAGATCAACACTTTGCCCTCGATGGTTGTTTTGAAGCCCTCTTCTTTGCGCTCAATTGATTCGAGGTATATGCTTCTCGCCGTTTCAACTATTCGTATTATATCCTTTACGTCAATGCCCGGAGAAGCCGTTTCTAAGCCCTGCCTGTAAGCGGCCTCGTATATGAGCTCTGGTGGCAGAGATAAGGCGTAAGCTAGGGCGGAGATGATGCTTCTTCTCGATAGTCTAGAAGCTAATTCCACTATCTCTGAAGGAGACCTTGAAATGTCGCCTAGCCTGGGTGGGGGTTTGTAGGGCTCGCCTCTCCTTACCGTTCTGTCCTTCATAGTCTTTTGGGCCGCTGCTGCTTGTATCCTACCTTCGTGGTCTAGGAGTACCACGTTACCCTCTCTGACCCACTCTAATACAAGGGTGGCCGAGTACAGGTCTAGGGCCAATACTCTGTCCTCGTTAATAATGCTGACTTCGCGGATTCTACGCCCCTCTATCTCATGTAGAAGTCTTGAACGAACGGGGTTTTTGAGTTCTATGTCCTCACTTAGAGGGGATACGCCTCGTTTAGGACTAAACAATAGTATACCGTTAGAGTGCTGTATGACGTAGACCCCCTTGTATTCTAGCGCGCGTTTAATCCTCGAGCCTTCAAGGCTCTCAAGCAGATCCCATATCTTGTAAAGGTCTAGAACGCTTACGCTATCCCATCCCAAGCCATAAGCCACAGGTAACTAGGGGTATAGCATCATTAAAAACCTACTCCGAGGGCATAACAATATCAGCCTTGTAGGGGTGATAGAAGGATAGCGTTATTTTGTCTCCCTCGCGTCGGACGAGGGCTCTATGGGTAAAGTATTCTGCGAAAATGTTTTCCCCAAAACTCTTGGAGTCAGAACTATAGTTGATGAATATTGAGTTTAATCCCCTGCTGGCTTTATCGAGCGCCAGTGCCAGTAGGGAAGCCACTAGCCCCCATCTCGCCCTGTACTCGAGGTTAAAAGCGTAGAAAACCCTTGGAACGCTGTCCACCACGATTAGCTTGTAGTTTGCCCCTGCTATAATAGAGAGCAGTTCAAGAGGATCACCGGGCGTTTGGAATTTAACGTTACGCCATTTTCCCCTTGACCGCCAGGAGGTCTGAGCGTAGTCTATGTAAAGGGTTTCAGTCCCCATTTCTGAGATAAACCTTTGCACAGCTTCACGCCGCCCTGAGCCTGACGACCCCGATATTTCAATTACAAAGCCTTGACCGAGAAAGCCTATATCTTGGGGTTTACGCCTCCTCGACACCATGTTCACCTATCCTGAAGGTTGCTGTTCCACGCTTCCATGGCGTTGATAGTACCTCTGCCTCTCGAACCACGCCGCGCTTGCGGAGAAGTAGTGTTAGACACGCGTATGTGTCGAGGGCCGCGCCTCCAGCAGGTCTTATTCCGTCCGATTGGACAACCTGTCTAGTAGCTATGACCACCGCGCCGGCACGCGCCACGCGCCAGAGAGAGTAAATAACCTTTGCATAAGCCTCGGTTCTCTCACGTGCACTCAGCGCCTCGGTGCGTACTAGCCGTGTAAGCTCGTCCAGGATTAGTAGGCCTACATCTCCAGCCACGACCTCCTTGAAGGCTTTCTCGAGGAGGACCAACAAGTGTTGTAGACTGTGAGCACGAACATATAGTATGCCAGCCAATACAGAGCTAGGATCTAGATCCCTAGCAGCGGCCATCATCACGACCCGCTCTGGGGAGAAATCGCCTGTTGTATCGACAAAAACCACGCGGGATCCTAGACCACCTTGACCGACTGGCTTTTGAGCGTTAACAGCAAGCTGCATACAGAGCTGTGTCTTTCCACTTCCAGCCTCACCAGCCACATCATATAGACAACCCATTTGGAAGCCTCCATCCAGCAATACGTCTATTGGCCCAACATTACTCTGTAAAACGAGCTTGTGTTGAGGTACAGTATGAGCCTCCATATGTGACACAGTCGGGAGTTGAAGAATTCCCAAAACATCTGAAACATTCATCAGAAGATATAGAAAGAAAAAAGGTAAAAAATTTATTTTTTAGTTTTAGAGAGACTAGGCTTCTTACCTTACCTGGGTGCCCTCAGCTGGAGCAATGACCTTTGCGAGTCTGCGGCGCCTGTACAGGCTGTACTCGTGGGCGATTATGAAGATCACTAGGACTATCAGTATGAGGAGCAGTATGAGTCCGAGGAACTCGCTGCTGCTCATCTCCCATCCAGCAATGGTCAGGAAGATGTCGAGCTTTAACTCGAGTGTTGACTCCTTGCCGCCCGTTACAGTGGCTGTTCCGCTGGCCTCTCTTCCGCCCTTGCTGGCGGTAACAGTGTATGTGCCCTGCGGTATCTCGAGTGTTACTATTCCGCTAGCGTCTGATGTGAAGCTTCCAACATTCTGTACGGTGACGGTTGCGCCTTCAACGCCTTGTCCCCTGGCGCCAACGACCTTTACGGTGAGCTTTCCGATGCTTGGGACTGTTATGCCCACAGAGGGCTGCCTGTCTACGCTTCCGGAGTAGCCTATGTTGAGGCCCTTCCATGTGCCGACGGAGAAGCTAATCTTGCCTGGTGGTACCTCTTTGACTGTTATGCTTCCGCTGCTGTCAAGCGTTTCGGTTGTGGTTCTGCCGTCAGGCGTGGTTATCTGAACCGCAGCGTTGGCGAGTGGTGTGCCGAAGGGTGACGTGAACGTCAGCTGGACGTCGTAGATGTCGAGCTTAACCTGGAAGATCTGCAGGCTGGTCTCAAACCTGCCCTTCTCGATCTTGATGCTCTGAGTGGCTATTGTGCCTACGCCGGCGAGGTCTACCTTAACCTGGTAGGCTCCGTGCGGAGCCTGTCCGTGGTCAGCGGGTGTCTCAGGACTGTACTTGGCGCTTGCATCAGACGGCCAGCTTACCACGGTGTCCTTTGCGAGTCTCAGTATTACGCTACCGTCTGAGGCTGGAGTGTGTTTAGTTACCACGCTGTCGGGCCACGTGACGGTAACAGTGATCTTATTGAGTATGCTCTGGCTGAGAGACCCTCCTTGGGCGTTGGTCAACACGAGCTTAGCGACATAGACGAAGGTTTCAAGCGTTGTCCCGCTTCCAGGCGTGTAAAGCCTTGGAGTGTCGTAGTCTGTGACTGTGTCAAAGATCACTATCTCCTTGGGTATCTTGCCCGCTGCCCTGAGGAGGTAGCTGTCACGCCAGTAGACGAGGAGCTGGTATTTCTGAGTACCAGGCGGGACGTAGAGGATTGTGTTACCGTTGGCGTTAGTGAAGTTGAACGTGCTTGGATAGGCCTTTGCGTTCGGTTCTCTCAGGTAGGCTGCAACCATGGCGTTCTGCAAGGGCTTGCCCGACCAGTCGAAGACTGTTACGAGTATGCCGCTCCACTGGAGTGGGACACATACTCCGCCGGGCATGTTGTTTGTGAGGTCGAATGAAACCGTTTTGGTGAGGGTGTCAGGGTCTAACACGTCCTCGGTCTTCAGGTTGTACGGGGATAGTATTGGGTCGAAGTTTAGCTTGGTGGAAAGCCCGTAACTGAGCCCGCTTACACCCAGGAATGCAAACTTGCCCGTGAAGACGGGGAGACTGCCTACAGGAGTGCTGACTGTAGCACCCTTGTCAGGGTAGAACGTAACCGTGCCGTCGGACCCTGTCGTGCCGCTGACTAGGGTTGAGCCGATAACAGTTACTGTTACGGGCTGGTTAGCGAGGCCTACCTGCTGTGAACGGAGGTTGGGGCCTGTGACCTGGACGCAGAAGCCCTCCATCGCCGCGGTGTACACCACCTTGGCTACACCGCTCCAGTAAGTGACGTTCCATGCTCCGCCAAGCATGTAGTCGTG